>SLLK01000232.1 GCA_007134115.1 Gammaproteobacteria bacterium
CCGCCTGTACCTGATCGAGGACCTCTTCAGCCGCAAGATCGTCGGCTGGGAGGTGCATGCCGAGGAGAGCGCCGAACACGCCAGCCGCTTGATCGAGCGCGCCTGCCTCGCCGAGGGCGTCCATCGCCCGGGCCTGGTGCTGCACTCGGACAATGGCAGCCCGATGAAAGGCGCCACCATGCTCAGCACCCTCCAGCGTCTGGGCGTCGTCCCGTCCTTCAGTCGCCCCTCGGTGAGGGATGGCTCGTTGATCGACCTGTCCATGAAGGTCTTTCCCTGGGCGGACATCGCGCCGAAGAAGGCTGCCTTCAAGCTGCATCTGGG
Source organism: Gammaproteobacteria bacterium (assembly GCA_007134115.1). Classification (GTDB taxonomy): domain Bacteria; phylum Pseudomonadota; class Gammaproteobacteria; order UBA5335; family SLRW01; genus SLLK01. The sequence goes on from SLLK01000232.1 coordinate 325, forward strand.
GCTGGACCATGATGGGTTGATCCCGGCGTTTGCCGAAGTCAGTGAGGGTCTGGAATCGGAGATGGACGTCGCCGACGCCTTCGCCTTCCCGCCGGGCAGCGTGGTGGTCTTTGACCGCGGCTACAGCCGTTATACCTGGCATAAGCGACTGTCGGAACGAGGAATCTTCTGGGTGACCCGGGCGCGCAAGGGCATGGTCCATGAGGTCGTGAAAACCTTGCCGGTGGTCGAGAACGGCCCCGTATTACAGGATCAGATCATCCGCCTGACCAGCCGCAAGGCATTGCAGGCGGAATTGCCGGACATCCGTCGGATCCAGTATCGAGATCCCGAAACGGGCAAGGTTTATGTCTTCCTGACCAACCACCGGCGCTGGGCCGCACAGACCGTGGCCGATATCTACAAGTCCCGCTGGGAGGTCGAGTTGTTCTTCAAGTGGATCAAGCAAAACCTGAAGATCCGCAGCTTCCTCGGGCACAGCATGAATGCGGTCGCCTCGCAGATCTTCGTGGCCTTGTGCGTGCACCTGCTGGTGGCCTTCCAGAAATTTGTATCGCGCTCGGGCATGGGGACCCAGGCCGTCTTGCGACTGGTGCAACTACACCTGTTCCAGCGCAAGCCCCTGGCCGATCTCCTCAGTGGCCGGAAACAGGACCCACCCAATCCCCAGATGTCGTTGTGGCTGAGGGCCGCCTAAGTGGGACAGCAGTGCCTTTGGGTCGTGCAGGTCGAGCACATCTACCAGCCAGCCTTGGGCAAGACCGCGTCGCTCTCGCGCTACAACCGGTCGCCCCACGTCTGCTTGCGCTTGCACGAGTACTCCAAATCGACAACCGCTCTGCGACGTCGCCGGTCCACTCGGGTAGAAAGACGGGCTCCAGAATCCCAAATCTCACTCACGCGCGCGGCGGGGTGGGGGGGGGGAGCGCCAGCTTACTAAATCAGTGCTTTCCTAGCTCCATGACAACATCGCACATACCGTCAACATACTCTTGGTCTGACAGCGAAAGTACGTCTGCACATCGCCCATCCAACTCTAACCCCACATGATCGACCAGTCCCGAGACAAACCGCCGTTGGCTAATGTTATCATGATTTGCCTGGGTCAGAATTGTATGAAGCGACAGACTCTTAGCGGTCGCAATATAGTCGCCTTTATACACGTTCTCGCTAAGGTAGAAATTCATACCAAACACTTTCAAGCGAGCCGGCTTATACCGATAAATCTCATAGATTAATCCGAACCCGTGATTCAGACTTCCAGACCATAAATCCGGTACCCCCTGCCTCGCGTGTATGGTTAAACCACCAAGGGTACCGGAACCGATATAGCGTGATCCAATCAATGCTGCCACGCCCTTCTTCGATTGCTCTACGCCCCACTCGGCCGTCAGTAGCCTGCCTGGCGTGGCTCCAACTGATATGACTTTAACCTTATCTGTTCGTAGGCCCTCTGGAAGACTTGTTCCCAAAACAATCAGTACGTCGAAGTCATCGAACTCCGAGACATCCACGCTGTACGCACCTCCTATGATCGCTACAGCCTTTCCACGCACTAAACCTCGAAACTTCCAATCATCATCTATATCCCTTTCGTTGATTGCAGCAAAAGCTTCAAGCCCTTCCGTCAGTAGTGTGCGATGCTTCGTATGCTCTACGATCTTCGCCCCTAAACCGACCTCTTCCAAATAACGATGCTCCTCCGGCCCATTCTTTGGCCGCAAGCCATCGAGCCGACCGTGAGCCACATCCCACTCCAACTCTGCAAGGCGCCCCAGATATCCCCCTACACCGCCGCTCACACCATCCTTACGCCCTACAATCCGACTCAAACACCTCTCTCTCACCAGATACGAATTCTCGAGAAATCCGAACCGCCACAAATACGCCGCAGCATTCAATGCACGCAAATCTTCCTGAAATGCCGAGGAATCCCCCCTCTCTATGTCATCCAGGTCCAGCACGATCATTCTCGGACGAGCAACAACATGAGTCCCCACGTAGCTCCTGGCGAGCGAGGTTGCTAGCTGGCGTCCGCACGTGCCCTCTAGAGCCGCTTGAACCCTTTGCCAATCGCCCCTCATATACGCGCTGTCGGACCGCTCAAACGCCAAGCGCCTCCGCGCACGGTTACGCCGAAAGCTCTCCCATTCATTAGCCCGGCACAGCTCCGCCATATTCTTCTCAGCTGCTGCGGCTAAGCCTTCCAGCTCCGGTTCTCCGTCATTCGAGACCATAGCCAAGTATGCGTTAACGGCAAAACACTTCCACTGCAGCTGAGCAAGCCTACGACGCACTCGCTGATCTTCGCATCCCCTATCCAATACAGACGTTAGCAACCCTATTGCGTCCTTGACCTTTCCAGAATGTTCTAGGCCTCTGGAGTATGCAACCGCTGATTGACAGAGCCTACGACGCACTCGCTGATCTTCGCACCCCCTATCCAATACATACATCAGCGACTCTATTGCGTCCTTAACCCTTCCAAGTCTTTCTAAGTATCTGGAGTATAAGAGCGCTGGACGGCAACGATCTTTCTTCCACCTACCACACGCCCGCCACCAATATTCAGACTGGGGAACATAGCCCGCCAAGAACAACGCTTTCGCAATCAGGTACCGGTCTTTCCGTTTTAGACGTCCAAGTTTATGTAACACCCTAGCCGTCACATTGGCCCTACGAATATGACCTTCGTGTATCCCATTCAGTATTCGTACCATCGCGCAGCCACGAAGGGCCGAGCTACCCCCCCCCATCACCCGTTTTCTCAAAGCACAAACACCAATCGACAGAAAGCCTGATGAAAGTAAGATGGAGTGCTTTAGATCCGCCAAGAAGGCCTTTATTTCCACAAACACCGGTTCCCCCAATATTTCCACGGCGCTATGCCAAACCGAAAGCCACCGAGCGAGTCGAGCTTACCACCGCAGCTACACCCAGTCGTCACATCTTGCAGTCAATTCCACAAAACCGAAAAACCCTACTCATAGGTGGCTACTTCCTTTACGGGTACGTTGCCCAAAGTAGATTGAGGAACGTCATACGCGCGGATCAAAAACAAACGGGTCCCGATCAATTTCGGCGCCCTCCAAGCTCGCTAGTATACGTTTACGTGGCGCCTAGTAAGATGATCCCGCTACTGCCCTATTCGGCCATCACACACAAACGGAACCGACCGCGACACACTCACAGTCTCGCGCTTTCTTTCCGTTCCTATGTGCATTTGCCCGTACTTGTTCTCAAACTCGCGTGCCGCTCGTATTGAGCCATGCTTTGCGGCGAGTTCAAGAAGCCCATGATCGACCGGAAGTCCGTAATGTTCCGCTACTTTTGCCAGAGTCTTAGATGGATTCTCAAATAGGTCTTCGTAAGACAACAGCAAAGCGTGTTCTTCGTCAACAAGCGATAGCATCTTCAAGTACTTAGCGATGAATGGCGGAAGACGGGAGCGAATGACGCCGGCATTATCTATCTCGATCCCCCTATTAAGAAAAAAATAGAATTTAGAAGACACAATATAGTCCAGTGGATTTCGAGCCACCAGGACCACCGGGCCAACGAACGGCAGTCTCCTCCTCTTCAATGGTCCTACTTTATGGCCATAGATGAAGTCTAGACATCCTGGCGGGAGCAAAGTGTCTTCCGCTGCGCGTGCACGTTTCTCCAAGTAGCTGTTAAAGTTGTTCGGAAATGCCTGCACCATATGGTCGCACGTCTTCTCTCTGAGGTCGCCATTGATATGGCAAAGATAGTTGAAGAGGGAGACCCTAAGCAGATTGGTTCCGGACTTAGGGATGGTGGCCAAAAGAAGGTTATAGGGACTTGGCATACGGGGCGCCACAGGAACGTTGTATTGCTTTAGCATGATCGCGTCCGTGACGAACAAGGCTAACTGACGGGACGCATGCGCGGGGAGTGAAGTTAGCGGGGAGAGGCAGGAGATTCTGCTGGAAAGTAGTCGTAGAACTTTTTCTTCAGGAGTCCATTGAGGGGGCACTTCTCGAGATACTTGACGACGGCGTCACTCGCCCCGCCGTTGCCGTACGGATTATCAATCCACGTTAACCTCGATTGAAATTCCGGTGAGAATAGCTCATCCAGCGCAGCACGGATCGAAGTACGTTCCGGTGCACAATCGATCACGCTTTCGGCTCTTAATCTACCTTGTTGCCGCGCCCCAATGTTAACCGTACCTTTTTTGAAACTGGGCACCTCGAGCAAGCCACTAGAGGAATTCCCCACCACCCCATCCACATGCTGGACGCAGGAGAGATAGCGTAACTGGCCCAGTGACGTATAGGCCCTTGCGCGAGGATGCTGCGCACAGAACGCCTCGATCTTCTCGAAGAGCGCCCGCCCTTCGGTATCGGCATTGGGCATGGTGAAGATCAGGCCGGTATCCGGCAATTCCGACAATGCCGCGAGCAGTTCATCCATCTGCTCTCCACTGGTGTTGTGCTCCAGGGTCACGGGATGGAAAGTGATAAGTAGGTTACGCGGCGCCAGCTTGAAATCCAATGCCGCCTCAAGCTCTTCACGCGAGAGCAGCTCCAGGCGCAGTATGTTATCGATGCCAAGGCCGCCAACGTTGAAGACGCGGTCCGGTTCCTCACCGAGCTGGATTACCCGCCGCCGATACTCCTCTGCCGCGACGAAGTGCAGATGCGACATCTTGGTGATGCTGTGCCGGATCGCCTCATCAAACGCCCCCTCGGTTGTCTCCCCACCATGCAGGTGGGCAATGGGGACGCGTGCCACCATCGCGGCAGCCGCCGCGGATAACAGCTCGTAGCGATCCCCCAGCACCACCATCAAATCCGGCTTCAGGTCGGCCAGCGCATCGGCGAAGCCGATCATCCCCAGCCCCATGGACTTGGTCACGCCAACCGCCGTATCCGAACTCAGCAGCATCTCGACCTGGCGGTCGACCTGAAAACCATCCTCCTCGATCGCCTCGACCGTCAGGCCGAACTCGGGCGAAAGGTGCATGCCGGTGGCGATGAGCTGCAATTCCAGCACCGGCGACTGGCGGATGCCCTCCATCACCCAGCGCAGCAAGCCGTACTCGGCGCGAGTGCCCGTCACGACACAGATCTTCTTCATGGTTCAATCAACTCGTCGGCGGCGTAATCCCGCGTGGCGACCCGTCCCATCACCTCGTCCCAGCGCATCGGCGTGATGCCGGTTCCGGGCCGCTTCGCGGTGACGTTCTCTGGCGTGAAGGTTTCCCCGGCCCGGATCGGACCGGCGGCGACCAGCGACTTGCGCGCGATGGGCCGATTTCCGATCTCGCTGGGGCTCGGGCGCTTGATGCCATCGCCCAGTGCCTGCTCGATGTTGCGGATGGCCTGCACCATGGCGGCGAACTCGTCGGGCTCCAGACTGGCCTTGTGATCCGGGCCGGGTAGGTTGCGGTCGAGTGTCAGATGCTTCTCGATCACCGTCGCCCCCAGCGCTACGGCGGCGATGGGCACCTCGACGCCCGGCGTGTGGTCGGAGTAGCCGACCGCCACACCAAAGGCGTCACGGATACTGTTCATGGCACGCAGGTTCACGTCGACCATGGGCGTGGGGTATTCGGTGTTGCAGTGCAGCATCGTGATACGCGTGCGCGGCGTGCCGGCGGCTTCTAGCGCCGCCAGGGCGTCTTCGATCTCGCCAAGCGTTGCCATGCCGGTAGAAAGGATCACCGGTTTGCCGAAACCGCCGATGTGGCGCAGGTAGGGCAGATTGGTGATCTCTCCCGAGGGCACCTTGAACCGCTCCGCCCCCAAGGAGGCCAGGTAATCGAGGCTCTGGATGTCGAAGCCGGTGGAGAAGAAGCCGATGCCCCGGTTCCGACAATGGGCCATCAGCACCTCATGCATCTCGTGAGTCAGCTCCAGTCGGCGCAGCATGGCGAACTGCGACTCGCTCTGTTCGGTGGTACGCGTCTGGTAGTCGGCCTTGGGCGCGCTCTGGGTCAAGAGCCGTTCAGCGCTGAAGGTCTGGAACTTAACCAGATCGGCACCCGCCTCAGCAGCGGCGTCGACAAGTTGCCTGGCCAATTCGAGATCGCCGTTATGGTTGACGCCGGCTTCCGCAATGATGATGGTCTGTTCAGTCACGGTGGCTTCTCACAGTTCTGCCGGGTTCAACATCACGCAGCACGACTTGACCGGCACCGATGATCGCGCCGTCGCCAATCTCGATCCCTTCTTTCAGTACGGCGCCGCTGCCAATGAAGCAGCCCGCGCCGACTCGGACACCCCCGTTGATTCGTGCACCTGTCGAAATGTGGCAATGGTCACCGACCTCGACGTCATGCTCGATCAGCGCCTGACTGTTGACGATACAGTTGACGCCAATCCGGGCGTTGGCGTTGATCAGGCTCTCATGCATCAGGATGCTCCCCTCCCCCATTGTCGCGCGGGGTGAGCAATAGGCGCGCGGCGATCGGACCACCGGGATTTCCGCGCCGTGGTGCTTGAGGCAATCGAAGAGTCGCATGCGGGTCGCCGGGCTTTTGATCTGGCCAACCGTGATCAGTGCCCGAGGGGTCTCCGCAAGTAAGGCGGGCAAGTCGTCATCGGAGCCCACCACCGGATACCCCAATACAGGCCCGGAACCATCGACCGGCGGCTGCACGATCCCGGCGATCCGGTACAGCGCCTCGGCTTCGATCACATCGATCGCCGCATGGCAGTGGCCGCCTCCGCCCAAAAGCAACAACGGCTTCACACCAGCCCCGCACTACTTGGCAGGTTGATGATTCGCCGTGCCAGCGACTCCGCCACCGGCAGCGGCGCACGCGGGCAATCCCGGTACGGCGCCAGTTGGTGCATCAACGCCCAGGCCGGCCGCGTCATCAGGCCTGCGTCGTTGGTGGCCTCCAGAATGGGGTCGCGTTGCTCCGCCGTCTCCTCCGCCAACAGCAGCGTCTGGAACCAGTAATTGCTCTCGGCTCCGGCGGGTTCGCGTACCAAGCGCGCGCCTTCGACACCGGCAAAGGCGTCCGTATAGAGGTCCGCAAGCGCGCGCTTGGCGGCCACGAAGCCCGGGAGCTGCTCCAACTGCGCACAGCCGAGGGCGGCGTTCAGGTTGGGCAGACGGAAATTGTAGCCGACTTCATCGTGCACATACTCCCAACGGTGAGGTTGCTTGGCCGTGGTCGTCAGGTGCTTGGCATGGTCGGCCAGTCGCTCGTCATCGGTCAGGATGGCCCCACCACCCCCGGTGGTGATGACCTTGTTGCCATTGAAGCTCAGTGTACCCAGCAGGCCAAAGGTGCCGGTATGGCGTCCATGGTAGCGGCTGCCAAGGGACTCGGCCGCATCCTCGACCAAGACCAAGCCGTAGTCGTGGGCCACCGCCATCAGGCCCTCCATCTCGCAGGGATGGCCGAAGGTGTGCATCGGCACCACGGCGCGTATCGGACGGCCCGTGTGTCGATTGCGGGTGCCATCGGCCGTGCACTCGGCCGTGTGCGCCAGCCAGTCCCGCAGCGCATCGGGGTCGAGCCCCAGGGTCTCTTCACTGCTGTCGACGAAATGTGGTGTCGCCCCCAGGTAGTGCACTGCGTTGGCGGTGGCAACAAAGGTCAGCGCCGGTACGATGACCTCGGCCCCCGCCCGCACCCCCGCTAGCCGCAATGCCACCTGCAAGGCCGCCGTCCCGTTGACCACAGCCACGGCGCGTCGTGCGCCGGTGTACTCGGCCAACTCCCGCTCGAAGCGATCGACATAGGCCCCGACCGAGGAGACGAAGGTGGATTCGATGCAGTCCTGCACGTAGCACTGTTCGTTGCCCTGGAAGCGCGGCTCGTGCAGTGGGACAGGGCCTTCACCCAGAACCGACCGCAGGGC
>SLLK01000378.1 GCA_007134115.1 Gammaproteobacteria bacterium
CGAGGTGTCGATGTTCGACGCGATGGCCGACTGGATGGCGGTGCCGTTGCTGCAGGCCGAGGCCAGCGGCGAGAACCCGCCGCGCCTGGGGCTGCGCCATGCCTCGATAGCCCCCTATGGCGTCTTTGCCTGCGGCGATGGCGAACAGGTGCTGCTGTCGGTGCAGTCCGAACGCGAATGGCAGGCCTTCTGCCTTCAGGTCATGCAGGACCCCCAACTTGCGCGCGACCCCGATTTCGGATCGCAGCCCGACCGGGTGGCGCGGCGCGCCGCGCTTGAGGCGAAGATCGCCGGCGTCTTCGCCAGCCTGCCGCGCGCCGACGTGATCGTCCGGCTGGAGACGGCCGGCATCGCATTCGCCAGCCTCAACACCGCGCTGGATCTCGCGCAGCACCCGCATCTGCACCGCGCATCCGTCGCGACCCCGTCCGGGCCGGTGACGCTGCCGCTTCCGCCCGCGCGCCATGACGGGGCAACGCGAGCACTTGGGGCCGTGCCGGCGCTCGACGCCCACGGACCCGATATCCGCGCCGAATTTGCCGAAACCGCACCCCCGCAACGCGACACCAAAGCCTGAGAGGCCAAATTGGAACCGGAAATCATGCCCGATCTGGTCAGCCGCATCGCTCCGCGACATTGTGCGCTGCTCATCATCGGCATGCAGAAGGATTTCTGCGCACCAGGCTTTGGGGCGCATCGCGCCGGGCGCGACCTGTCGATGGGTCAGGAGACGATCCCGCGCATTGTGCGGCTTCTGGAGGGCGCGCGCGCGGCCGGGGTGACCGTTGCGCATGTCGGTTTCGCCACCGAACCCGGCCATGGCAGCGATAGTGGCCCGTGGCTGGCCCAACGGCGCCGTTCGACCTTTTCGGCCGAGGATCTCTGCATCACCGGCAGCGAGGGTGCCGAATTCGTGGAAGAGCTGGAGCCGCTGGCGGGTGAATTGACTGTGCGAAAGCGCCGCTACAGCGCCTTCTCCGGCACCGACATGGACCTTCTGCTGCGCGCACGGCGCATTCGCACCGCGATCTGCTGCGGGGTTTCCACGAATGTCTGTGTCGAGACCACCGCCCGCGCCGCCTTCGAGAACGACTATTACGTGGTCGTGCCCGCCGATGCCTGCGGCTCATGGAACCGCGATCTGCATGAAGGCACGCTGGAGAACATCAACCACCGCTTCGGGCTGACCCCCACAATCGAAGAAATTCTCGGGGTCTGGGCCGAAGCGAGCCAAAATGGAGCCGTCCCGCAATGAACAGCAACGATGACAAGCAGTCCGAGGACCCCCGGGGACATCTGACGGGGCTGACCGATGCCGCGGCGCAATTCGCGGCCGGGCTGCGCTTTGAGGATATTCCCCAGGATGTGCTGACCCTGGCACGGCGCTGCATGCTCGATGGCCTGGCCGTGGCGCTCGCCGGATCGGAGCAGCCGGGCATGGCCCCGCTGGGCTCCTACATCGAAAGCCTCGGCGGAGCCGCGCAGGCACGCCGCGTGGGGACCACACGGCGGCTGCCTGCGCATCTCTCCGCGCTCTGGACCGGCACGGCGGGCCACGCGATGGACTGGGACGACACCCAACTCGCCGAGGGGCCGGGCCGGCCCTATGGTCTGCTGATGCACCCCACCATGCCCCCGCTGACCGCGGCGCTGACACTGTCGGATCTGGTAGCGCAGGAGACCGGTGCCCCGGTCGATGGCAGGCGCTTTCTCACCGCCTTCTGCGCGGGCTTCGAGGTGGGCTGCAAGATCGCCGAGGCGATCAATCCCGACCACTACATGCGGGGCTTTCATACCTCGGGCACGATCGGCCATTTCGCCGCCGCGGCCGCAGCCGCCTCGATGCTGAGGCTGGACCGGCCGACCACGGCGCGGGCGCTGGGACTCGCTGCCTCCATGGCGTCCGGCGTGCGCGCCAATTTCGGCTCGATGGGCAAGCCCTTCCATGTCGGGCGCGCATCGGAGAACGGCATCACCGCGGCCCTCCTGGCGCGCGAGGGGTTTTCGGCCAACGAGGAGGCGCTGGACGGGCGTTGGGGGTATCTGGCGATCGCCGGGCCGGGCGGCGAGCCCGAGCTGGTGCGCGAGCGTTTCGGCGCCCCGCACACGATGGTCAGCCCCGGCGTTTCGATCAAACCCTACCCGTCTGGCGTTCTGACCCATCCGAGCATGGATGCGATGCTCTTCCTGATGCGCGATGAAGGGTTGAGCCCCGACGATATCGAGCGGGTGACCCTGTTTGCCGGCTCCAACGTGCTGGGGCCGATCCGCTTCCGGATTGCCAAGACCGAGCTCGAGGGCAAGTTCTCCTTCGCCTTCCTGCTCTCGGCGATCATCCTCGCCGGGCGCGCCGGCAAGGCTGAGTTCACCGATGAATTCGTGTCCTCGCCTGCCTGCCAGGCGATGCAGGCGCGCATCGAGACGCAGTTCGATCAGGCGATCGAGGATATGGGCTGGGATCGCATCCGCTCACGCATCGAAGTGACGACAAAGGATGGCCGCCGCCTTGAACGCTGGGCCGACGAGAACTACCGCGGCAGCCCGCACAACCCGCTCTCGGATGCGGAACTGGAACAGAAGTTCCGCGACTGCGCCGTCGGGCTGCTCGACGAAAGCAGCATATCCGCCGTGTTCGAGACCATCTGGAGCATCGAGAATGCCCCCGATGTCGGACGCGTCTTCGAGCTTCTCGCCTGGAAGGATTGAACGCCGACACGTGCCGCGCGCGCAGGTCGGCAGTCGATCAACTTGGCAAAGATGCGCCGAGCGCGCCAGCGATGATCTCAATGGCGCGACTGCGGGCAGGAGCCTTGTGCGCGCGGGCTTTAAGTGCGCAAGCCCGCGCATGGGCGTTGGTATCCTCGTTTGCGCCGGTGAGGTTTGGAATGCCCGCGACGTCGTCTCGATCGCACGCGTGACCAAGCGCCCTGTGCCATCAATTGTCGCCGGGTGTCACGGCGAAGTCATCAGTCGCTGAGCGAGAGTGCGGCGCGCACCCGGTCGAGCCGCGCGAGCAGCCAGCCTACCACGGCGAGGATCAGAAGCGCACCCAGTGCAAATGGCAGGGCCAGACCCACCTTGTCGGAAACCGTGCCCATCGCCAGTGCGCCAACCGCCGGGCCGCCGCGAAAAACTACGCCATACATGCTCAGTACCCGCCCGCGCATCTCGGAAGCGACGGCGAGATGGATGATCGTCTGCGAGCCTATGCCGGTGATCGCGATCGCGAAGCCACAGACCAGCATGGCCGGGATGGCCAGGCGGATGTCGCTGACCGCGATGAATGCAAGGATCGCGAAACTCAGCAGGCACGCACTTGCCGCGACTGTCTGGGGCAGTCGCGCCGGGGCGGGCCGCCCGCCAATCCAGAGCCCGCCCAGGATCGCCCCGACCCCGATCGAGGAGGTCAGCACGGCTAGTCCTGTCGCACCTGCATCGAAGACCGCATCGGAAAATCCGGGCAGTAACTCGACCACCGGGCGAGCGCCCAGACATGTGGCGATCATCAGCACGAACATCGCCGCAAGACCCGGATGGCCGGTGGCGTAGCGAAACCCCGCAACCAGATCTGCACCCAGCCCCCCTTTTTCCGTGCGCATAGGCCGGTCGAGATGGCGCGCGCGAATTCGTGTCAGCGCGATCAGGAATACCGCGAAGGAGGCGGCGTTGATCGCGAATGCCAGCCCAACGCCTGAGATAGCGATTGCCAGCCCCGCAATGGCCGGTCCCACGAAACGCGCGACATTGAAGATGATCGAGTTGATTGCCACCGCGCCGGGCAGCTTGTCACGTGGCACCAGCGCCGAGATCAGCGACAGCCGCGCTGGCTGGTTGAAGGCCTGCACAACCCCTGAGGCGAGAGTGAGCGCCAGCAGGCTGTAGATCCCGATGAGCCCGGTCACCGCCAGAACGCAGAGAATGGCCGCGAGAATGAAGCAGAGAAGCTGCCCGATGCGGATCAGTTGCAGCCGGTCGGTGCGATCGGCCACCGCGCCGGCCAGCGGCCCCACCACCACCGTCGGGGCGAGGTCGGCAAAGGCCATCAGCCCCAGCCACGCGCCCGAGCCTGTCATCTCCCAGGTCAGCCAACCCGTGGTGATGCGCTGCACCCAGGTCCCGATCAGGGAAACAGCGTTGCCCGAGCAATAGATGGCGTAGTCGCGCTCGCGCAGAACCTGGACGAGGCCGGTGAGCCGGGCCGGCGCACTCATCGCGCCCTCCGCCATGGCCGTCGCGACGCATGCGGACGGGCCAGCGTCCCGCGCCCGGTGGCACCATCAGGATCTGCCGGAACCGCGTCGCAGCGCTCATCACGCGGCGCGGACGGGCCAGGGGGCGACGGATGGTGCCGTGCCACATCCGGGCGGCGGCCGCGCAGCCATTGCGTATCGGCGGCCGGCGGGACTTGCACTGAACCGACCCATGCCACCGTGCACTCCGCGCCCCGTGACCTTCCTCCCCCGACGGAGGGGCCGCGGCTCTTCCCGTGGGCAGTCATCACCTGCCGGACCACCCGCGCCCGACGCAACAGTTGCGGCGCGCGACTCCTCACAGCCGCGTGAGGAGCCGATACATCAGCTCGGTGCGCAGCCCGACGGAGGTGATGATCGCATACTCCTCCAGCGTGTGTGCTCCTGCCCCCTCGATCCCCAGACCGTCCATCGTGGGAATGCCCATCGCGGCGGTGAAGTTTCCGTCCGAGCCGCCGCCGGCCAGCGGTAGCTCTTCAAGAGGCAGGCCGAGCTCGTTTCCGATCTCCTGGACGCGAGCGTGCAAGGCCGCGATCTCGGGGCTCTTCTGATAGGGCGGACGCGTGATGCACCCCTCCACGGTGATCTCCACATCGGGGTCGACCGGCTCCAGCCCGCGGACGAGAGCCTCCATCCGCTCTGCATCCTCTGGATGGGTGATACGGAAATCGACATTGAACCAGGCGTGTTCGGGGATGGTGTTCGAGGCCGTGCCCCCCTTCATAAGGCCGACCGTCACGCTGATCCCGCGTTCACGGTCGGCGGCGGCCTCGATGCGCAGGATCTGATGGGCCGCCTCGCGGATCGCGCTGCGCCCGATGTCCTGCCCGGAGCCCGAATGCGCGGGAATGCCGCGCAGGTGCACGTCGAAGCGGCCTGAACCGCGCCGCGCGGTTACCACCCGCCCGCCAGGGCGGGCCGGTTCGGTGACGAGCACATGGCCCACGCCTTGGGCCATCTGTTCGATAAGGCCGCGCGTATGGATGGCGCCGATCTCCTCGTCGGGAGTGAACATGTAGATGACGGGGCGGCGCAGGGCATCATCGGCCACCGCCGCGCGAAATGCGGTAAGCCCCATCACCGCGCCGCCCTTCATGTCCAGTGCGCCGGGGCCGTAGAGGCGATCGCCCTCGCGACGAAGCGGCAGATCGCGCTCGATCGTACCCATCGGGTGGACCGTGTCGATATGGCTCAGCACAAGCACGGGGGGCTGGTTGTTGGCCGGCCCTGCCCGGCCGATGACAACATCGGCTTCGCCGTCACCGCCGGCGATACGCGAGATCTCGATACCGGGGGCGGCGAGATCGGCCTCGACGATGTCCTGCATCCGGTTGACCGCAGCGGTGTCGCGGCTGGGGCTTTCGCAAGACACCCAGCGCTCGATCTGTTCGGCGATGTCTTCACTGTCGAAACGGGCCATGGGGCTCCTCACTGTCCTTTTCTTGGTCTGAAACGTGGATTCGCCCTGGCGCCCAGCCCTTCGACGCGGTGCCGGCTCAATCGGTGCTCACTGCCTTTCCAGCCAGCTGCGCACCGTTTCCAGCTTGTTGGCAAGATGGGCGCGCATTATGCGTGCAAGTTCGACACCGTCGCGCGCCTCAAGGGCCGCGAGCATGGCTTCATGCTCTTCAATTGCCTGGCGCCAGCGCTCGGGCTCGATTCCGGCCACGTAGCGGAAATTCGAGATGCGCATGGCGAGCGTCGAATAGTGGCTCTGCAGGCAGGAATTGCGCGTGGCCGCCAGGATCATCTCGTGGATGCGGCGGTTGCAGTGAAAATATTCCTGCACTGCGCCGGCTTTCCAGTGCTTGACCATCTCGTCATGCAGCGCGCGAATCTCGACCAGCTCGGCCTGGGTGATCTTTTGACAGGCAATTTCGCCAGCCAGCGCCTCCAGCGCGCCGATTACGGGAAAGGCCTCGTCGATTTCTTCAAGCGTGACTTCGGCGATGGTCGCGCCGCGATTTGGTGTCAGGGTCACGGTGCCGTCGACGGCCAGCACCTTTAGGGCCTCGCGTAGCGGTGTGCGCGAGACGCCGAAACGTTCGCAAAGCTCGCGTTCGGGTACCTTCATGCCGGGACGCAGCGTGCCGTCGGTGATCAGGCTGCGCAAGTGGACCAACAGTTCTTCATGCAGTGAGCGGCGTTCAATTGGTCGGGCCTTGGAATGCGGAATGGTCGACATTGGCTCTCTCATTTCTCTCTAGTCATGCCTGAGCAGGGCGTTCTCTCTATTCATACCTGTGCAGGGCGTCGGCAAGCACCTGTGCCACGTGACGGGCCTCGCGGCCAGTCAAATGCGCGATCTGCTGTCGGCAGGAACTGCCATCGGCGACGATGAGATCCTCGGGCGCAGCCGCGCGGATCGCGGGGGCGAGCGCGGCCTCACCCATCTGGCGCGAGATCTCCTCGGTCTCGGCCTGCAGGCCGAAGGCGCCGGCCATGCCGCAGCAGCTCGAGACGATAACGCTGACCTCAAGCTCGGGGATGCTGCGCAGCACGCTCTCGGTCGCCGGCATCGCACCAAAGGATTTCTGGTGACAATGCCCGTGCAGATGCGCCTGCCCAGGCATCGGGCGCAGCGGCAGGATGAGTCCCTGCGCGATCTCTTCGGCCAGAAACTCCTCGAACAAACGGGTCCTGGCGGCGACCTCCTCGGCCTCGGGCCCGGGAAGTAGCGCACCCAACTCGTCGCGGAAGGTTAGCAGGCAGCTCGGCTCAAGCCCCACAATCGGCACACCCGCTTTCGCAAAAGGCAGCAGCGCCTCCATGCTGCGCCGCGCCTCTGCCCGGGCCTGCTCCACCAACCCTGTGGCGAGAAAAGTCCGCCCGCAGCACAGCGCCCGCCCGCCACCGGGAGGGCGGATCAGTTCGACCCGGTATCCGCAGGCGGTCAGTACGCGATGGGCGGCCTCGATCACCTCGGGCTCGAAGTTGCCGCTGAAACTGTCTGCGAACAGGGCGACGCGGGGGGCGTCGGGATTGGCCGCGGCCTCTGGGGCGGAGGGCATACGCAGGGGGCGGGCCCATTGCGGCAGCTGCCGCCGCGACGAGAAACCCAGCATCCTGCGGACCATGCCGCCAGCGCCGGGAAGTCGCATCGCGGGGTTGAGAAAATGGCGAAACGTCCGCGCCACTCCGGCATAGCGCGGCAGGTAGGCAATCGCCCTGGATCGCATGTCGAGCCCCTTCCGAGCCACGCGCGCAGCCTGAACTTCGGTCTTCATGCGGGCCATATCAACCCCGGTTGGGCATTCGCTGCGGCACGCCTTGCACCCGACGCAGAGTGCCATCGTCTCGGCCATTTCGTCAGACGACAGCGCGTCGCGCCCCAGTTGGCCCGAAAGCGCCAGGCGCAGGGT
Source organism: Gammaproteobacteria bacterium (assembly GCA_007134115.1). Taxonomy (GTDB): domain Bacteria; phylum Pseudomonadota; class Gammaproteobacteria; order UBA5335; family SLRW01; genus SLLK01. The sequence goes on from SLLK01000378.1 coordinate 7,613, forward strand.
GTTCGCCCGCCCGCGCACGCTGTCGCGCTCGTTTCGCGTGGCGCGGTAGGAGGGGCACATCACCCCGCCCAGCAACTTGCGACACGCGCCATTGTTGTTGCACATCTCGGCGGCGCCCTGCAGCCCCCCGGCCCCGCCCGAATACGCCGACCAGTCCAGCGCGGGCACATGGTCGCTGTCGCAATAGCCATGGTGAAATCGCAAAAGGTTGCGATCATCCATTCGCGGCGGCTCGACGATGCGCCCGGGGTTCAGCAGGCGCTTGGGATCGAACCGGTCTTTCACGGAGAGGAAATTGCCGACCATCCGCGCACCGAACATCGCTTCGTGGAACTCCGAGCGCACGATTCCGTCGCCATGTTCGCCCGAATGCGAGCCCTTGAATCGTCGCACCAGCTCGAACGCTTCCTCGGCGATGCTCCGCATCGCCGAGAGATCCTTGTCGAGCTTGAGATTGAGGATCGGACGTACATGCAGGCAGCCGACGGCGGCATGGGCATACCATGTGCCCGAGGTGCCGTGGGATTCGAAGATCTCGGTCAACCG
>SLLK01000381.1 GCA_007134115.1 Gammaproteobacteria bacterium
GTCGCCGGCGGCGAGCATGCGGTAGCGCACGCGGCTGGCCGGTTGCACCAGACCGCTGGCGGGGATGTCATCCAGGTGCACCATCAGGTGCGGGGCAATGGCGAAGAAGCTGGTGCCGCGATCAGGCTCGCGCACCAGGATGTTGTCCTGGCGCAGCGTGATGGCGCCCAGCTCAATTGCATCGCCCGGCCCGGTGTCCAGTAGCGAGGCCAGCCGAGGGTCCGGCCAGGCCTGGCCGCGCTGCGGTCCGGCGTGATGTTCGCTCGGTGTGTCGAACGCCCGGGGCGCGATTTGCACATGTCCGCGCACCGGATAGCCGTCGTCCACCGCGCGGACGGTGGCCAGAATCATTTCCTCGCCGGCACGCACCGCAGTGGGGAACGTCAGGGTCGTGGCCGTGGCCAGGCCGCGCTCGCGCGCTGCTGCGTAGACCTCGTCCGGAATGGGCTCGCTGGCGCGGATCACCAGATCGCCACCCATGACTTCGCCGGCCTGAATGGCGAAAGCGGCCTCGATGCGTTCACTGAGTGCCCCCACCGCCGTGATGGCCGCCACCGCCACCACCAGGGCAAAGGCCAGCAGGCGCAGTTCACCGGCCTGCCAGTCACGCACCAGCATGCGCATGCTCCAGCGCAGGATCATCATGCGGCCAGTCTCCCCTCGGTCAGGGTCAACTGCCTTGCGCAGTGGCCAGCCAGCGTCTGGTCGTGAGTGACCAGCACCAGGGTGGTGCCCAGCCGGTGGTTCAGATCGAACAGCAACTCGGCCACCCGCGTGCCGGTGCGCTGATCCAGGTTGCCGGTGGGCTCATCTGCAAAAAGTACGCGTGGCTCGGGGGCGAAAGCCCGGGCCAGCGCGACGCGTTGCTGTTCGCCGCCGGAGAGCTGGTGCGGGTAATGTCGCGCGCGCGGTGAGAGCGCCACGCGTTCCAGCCATTCGCGGGCGCGCCCGGTGGCATCCTGCTGTCCGGCCAGTTCCATGCCCAGCATGACGTTCTCCAGGGCGGTCAGGTTAGGCAGCAGCTGGAATGACTGGAAGACGAAACCGACGCGTCCGGCACGCACACGGGCGCGGCCGTCCTCGTCCAGTCCGGTCAAGTGCTGATCGTCCAGCCAGAGATCGCCGGTGGTGGGCTGGTCGAGGCCTGCGAGCAGACCCAGCAAGGTGCTCTTGCCCGACCCTGAGGCCCCCACCATGGCCACCGACTCACCTGCGTGAATGTCGATGTTGATGTCTTGCAGAATGGTCAATGGGCCTTCGGGGCTGCTAACCTGTTTGCTCACCTGGCTGGCTCGGATCATCGCAATGTCATTCCTGAAATCGTTGTTGTGGGCGGTGTTACTGGTCGTTTGTTCGGCGGTGGCAACGCCACTGGCTGCGAATGACCAGAACGTGCTGGTACTGGGTGACAGCCTCAGCGCCGCCTACGGCATTCCGCGCGAACAGGGCTGGGTCAGCCTTTTGCGCCAGCGGCTGGCAGATGCAGGCTATCCTCATCAGGTGGTCAATGCCAGCGTCAGCGGCGACACCACCAGCGGCGGTCTGGCCCGCCTTCCGCGGGCACTGGAGCGCAACCGGCCGGCGCTGGTGATTATTGCGCTGGGTGCCAACGACGGGCTGCGTGCCGTGTCGCGTGACGCCATGCGTGACAACCTGCGCGCCATGGTCGAACTGAGTCGACAGGAAGGCGCACGCGTATTGCTCGTGGGTATGCGTTTGCCACCCAACTATGGCGCTGCTTACACCGAAGAGTTCCATCGCACCTACCATGAACTGGCCGACTCCCTTGATGTGGCGCTGGTTCCGTTCCTGCTGGAAGGCTTGCTGGCCGACGATGTGCTGGATGAAACGCTGCTCCAGGACGACGGTATACACCCCACCGCCAGTGCCCAGCCGTTATTGCTGGAAGCAATCTGGACAGGGCTGGAACCCTTGCTTGAGAACACACGCGAGGCCGGTCGATGAACTCTGCCGAGCAACTGGCGGACCTGCTCGCCGCCTGTTGCCTGGGCGATCGCAAGGCCTTCGAGCAGTTGTATACCCGTGCCTCGCCGCATCTGTTTGCCTCCGTGCTGCGTATTGTCAGGAGAAGGGACCTCGCTGAAGAGGTTCTGCAGGAGGTGTTCGTGCAGATCTGGTACCGGGCGGGTGATTACCATGCCGGGCGTGGTTCGGCCTGGAGCTGGATGCTGGGTATTGCGCGCTTCCGTGCCATCGACTGCTTGCGTCGTCAGCGCCCTGCGGTGTCACTGGATGAAGTGCCCGAACCTGCTTCTGCGCCGGCCAGCGGACCGTTCGCGGAAGCGGTGCGTGCCGACGGCGCGGAGCAGGTGCAGCGCTGTCTGGGTGAACTGACTCCTGAACAGCGCAACAGCGTCAGCCTGGCGTTCCTGGAAGGCCTCACGCACGGCGAGGTCGCGCGGCGGCTGGGTACGCCGCTGGGTACGGTAAAAAGCTGGGTGCGGCGTGGTTTGCTGGCGCTGCGGAGGTGTCTGGAAGCGTGAATTACCGTGACCCTGAACTGCTGGACCGACTGGCTGCCGAGTATGTGCTGGGCACCCTGCATGGCCGTGCGCGCCGGCGCTTTGAGCGACTGATGGCGACCTCACCCGCGCTGCGCGAGCAGGTGGATGCGTGGCAGGACAGGCTGGCGCCCCTTGCCGACCAGCTCACCGCCGTTACGCCCCCGGGACGCGTCTGGCGCCGGCTGCAAGGCCGGCTCTGGGGACGCTCCGCGGGGGCGTCGGCGGGTTGGTTGTGGCGCGGCTGGGCGCTAACCGCCAGCCTGCTGCTGGCCGTGGTGCTGGTGGTGCAGTGGCCGTTCCCCGAGGTGCCGGCGCCGCAGCCGGAGGTGGTGGTCAGTGATCGCATTGCAGTTCTGCGTGACGAGGAAGGCGCGGTGCTGTGGACGGTGCATGCCGATCCGGTGCGCGGGCAGCTGTCGATGCGCACCCCGGATGGTGTGCCTGTAGAAGCGGACCATGTTCACGAGCTGTGGTTGATACCGCCGGACCAGGATCCGGTGTCACTGGGTGTTTTACCTGCCGAGGGTCGCCTGCAGGTCAGTATGGCGCCGCGTATAGTCGAATTACTGATGCGTTCCGAGGCGCTGGCGGTCAGTGTGGAACCGCCGGGTGGCTCGCCGACCGGATTGCCTACCGGGCCCGTGGTGTTGCAGGCAGATCTGCTGAATACCTGACTGCCCCCTGCTTCCTGTGTTGTTTGTCTGCCGTGCTGCATCCGCGGCGCATTGTCGTGCGTATGTATGCGTGACAAGGCTTTTACGTATCTGTGCAAAAGTTGTACAAAAGATGTGTTTTATTATACATTGATAGTACAAGCGCGCCCGCAGCGACCCTTCTGCGGCGCCGGCGCGGCGACGGAACGAGGGCAGGACCATGAAAATCGCGGTCATCGGTACGGGTATATCGGGGCTGGGCGCTGCCTGGTTGCTGGACCAGAAGCACCAGGTCACGGTCTACGAACAGAACGACTACGCGGGCGGCCATGCCAACACCGTTGCGGTCCCCGGTGACGACGGGGAGCTGGGCATCGATGCCGGTTTCATCGTGTACAACGAGCGCAACTATCCTCATCTCAGCGCCCTGTTCCGGCACCTGGGGGTGGCCACCACGGCGACCGATATGTCGTTCTCTGCCTCCATTGACCGCGGGCGACTCGAGTATGCCGGTGACAATATCAACACCCTGTTTGGTCAGCGCCGCAATATCATGAACTGGCGGCACTGGCGCATGCTGGCGCAGATTCTGCGATTCAACCGTCGTGCCACGGCCATGCTGGACGCGCCTGAACTGGAACACTGTTCCCTGTCTGAGTTCCTCAGCCAGGAAGGTTTCCATGACGAGCTGTGCGAGCGATACCTGTTGCCCATGGGCGCCGCCATATGGTCCTGCCCTCCGGCTCAGATGCGCGAGTTTCCGGCATCCGCATTTCTGCGTTTTTTCCACAATCACGGTTTGCTGAGCGTGAACGATCGTCCTGCGTGGCGCACGGTGAATGGCGGCAGTCGCGAATATGTGCGCCGTTTGCTCGGCCAGTTACGCGGCCAGGTCCGTATCGGCTGCGGGGTGACCGGTATCCTTCGTGACGACCGGGGGGTCACCGTGAGGGATGTCAACGGCGGCAGCGCGCGCTTCGATCACGTGGTATTTGCCACCCACGCTGACCAGGCGCTGGCATTGCTGGATGCGCCCGGGTTCTGGGAACGCACCCTGCTGGGGGCCTTTCGCTACCAGGACAATACCGCCGTACTGCATACGGATACGGCACTGATGCCTCGCCGACGGCGTGTCTGGGCCTCGTGGAATTACCTCAGCGAACAGGCCGACGGCAGTGACCGTTCGCTATCCGTGACCTACTGGATGAACCGGCTGCAAAGCCTCGATGCGGTGCGGCCCTACCTGGTGTCCCTGAATCCGCTGCGCGCGCCGCAGCCGGAGCAGGTGCTGGCCCGTTTCGACTATCAACACCCCGTTTTTGACGCCCGTGCCATCCGTTCACAGGGCTTGCTGGAACACCTGCAGGGACAGCGACGCACGTGGTTCTGTGGCAGTTATTTCGGTTATGGTTTCCATGAAGATGGTCTGCGCTCCGGTATTGATGTGGCGCGTCGCTTTGGGGTGCGCCCGCCGTGGGCGGCGGCACCGGCGGATATGCCGGTGCCGGCAGCCGGTCGGCTGCCCGACGAGGTGCCGGTGCCGGCGATGAGTGCAATGGTGGCCAGGCAGGGCGTATGAGTGTGGCAACGGCCCATGTGTACCATGCGGTAGTGGAGCACCAGCGGTTTACGCCGGTGGGCTACCGTTTTCGCTATCGCCTGTGCTACCTGCTGCTGGATATCGATCACATCGGGCAGACTGCGGCACGGCTGCGTTTTTTTTCGCACAATCGCCGGAACCTGTTCTCTTTGCATGATCGTGACCACGGCCCGCGCGATGGGTCTTCCCTGCGTACCTGGATTGAGGCAGTGATGGCGGGGCAGGGGCTGGATATACGCGGTGGCCGGGTGCGTTTGCTGTGCTTGCCGCGCATGCTGGGCTTTGCCTTTAACCCGATCAGTGTGTGGTTCTGTGACTATGCCGATGGCCGGCCGGCCGGGGTGTTGTGCGCCGTTCGCAATACTTTTGGAGAACACCACAACTACCTGCTGCCGGGGGCCCCCGACGGCAGCGAGATCAGCAAAAAAAAGGCCTTCCATGTGTCGCCCTTCATGGGGATGACCGGCGAATACCGTTTCCGGGTGACCCGGCCGGGTGCGCGACTGGGCCTGCACATCAATGAATTCACGGCGAACGGTCGCGAGCTTTGCGCCACCCTGCGCGGAACCCGTGGCACGCTGAGCGATGCGACCCTGGTACGGGTGCTGATGGCCATGCCGCTGATGACTTTCAAAGTGGTGGCCATGATTCACTGGCAGGCGCTCAAGCTCTGGCTGCGGCGCGTCCCGGTGCACCGCAAACCGCCACCACCTGAACAGGAGACGAGTTGATGGCGCGCGAGAATGCAAAGGAACAGGGCATGGCGTGGACAGGCTTGCGGCGCCGGCCGCTGGCTGCGCGGATTATGCTGGAGCTGGCCGGCCGGGCACCTTGTGGCGGCTTGCGCATCGATTTGCCCGACGGCAGCGTGGAGCATGTGGAGGGGCGCCGCGCCGGACCGCGCGCGCACATTCGGGTGCATGACTACCGGGTCGTGCGGCGGCTGCTGACCGGCGGTGATACCGCGTTTCTCGAAGCCTACATGGATGGCGACTGGGACAGCCCGGATCTGGCCACTTTGCTGGAGTGGGGCGCAGTCAACGAGGCTTACTTCAGCAACCTCACGGTAGGCCGCTGGCGGGTGCGCCTGATGCACCGGCTGATGCATCTGCTGCGTGGCAACAGTCGTGCCGGCAGTCGCCGCAATATCGCGCGCCACTATGACCTGGGTAATGATTTCTACCGTCTGTGGCTGGATCCCTCCATGACCTATTCCAGCGGTGTGTATGAAGCCGCCGGCGACGATCTGGAGCAGGCTCAGCAGAACAAGTACCGACGTCTTCTGGAATTGTTGCGCCTGGACGCCGGCGACCATTTGCTTGAAATCGGCTCGGGCTGGGGCGGGTTTGCGCTGTATGCTGCGCGGCATGCCGGCTGCCGTGTGACCAGCATTACCGTGTCGGCGGAACAGTTACGGGTGGCCCGGGAACGCGCGGTTGAGGCGGGACTGGATGATCGTGTGGAGTTCCGTTTCCAGGATTATCGCGATGTGACCGGCCGTTTTGATCGTATTGTCTCTATAGAGATGTTCGAAGCCGTGGGTGAGCGCTACTGGCCCCGTTTCTTTGATGTGTTGCACCAGCGCCTGGTACCGGGCGGGCGCGCGGTGCTACAGGTGATTACCATTGATGAGCGGGCTTTTGACAACTATCGCAGCAAGGCCGATTTTATTCAGCGTTATATTTTCCCCGGCGGCATGTTGCCCTCGCCCCGGGCATTCTACGATCACGCCCGTGCTGCCGGTCTGACTGCACAGCCGGGGCGTTTTTTCGGTCAACATTACGCGCGCACCCTCGCTGACTGGGAGACGCGCTTCGCAGCCGCCGAGGATGCGGTGAAGGGCATGGGATTTCCCGATCAGTTTGTGCGCATGTGGCGAGCCTACCTGGCTTACTGCCAGGCCGGCTTCCGCAGTGGCCGTATCGATTTGCTGCAAGCGGTATTGACCCGGTGATGCCGCCGGCCGTTGACCGGCCCGGCCGGCCCTGCCGATGAGCGAGCCGCGTCTGCCGCGAAGCCTTCTGCTGGCCTATGGTCTGCCCGGTCTGAGCCTGGCTGTACTGGGCTTGCCGGCCATCGTGTATCTGCCCTCCTATTACGGTGACGAGCTGGGCATCAGTCTGGCCCTGGTGGGGCTGGTCCTGTTGGTGGCGCGCTTGTGGGATGTGGTCACCGACCCGCTGGTCGGCTGGCTGAGCGATCGCTTTGGCACGCCGCTGGGCTGGCGCCGCCCGTGGATTCTGATCGGCGCCCCGCTGTTGCTGCTGGGCGTGTGGAAGCTGTTTATCCCCGCAGACGGTGTGGGTGCGGGGTACCTGTTGGGCTGGGCGCTGGTCGGCTACCTGGGCTGGACGCTGGTGTCGTTGCCCTACAACGCATGGGGCGCGGAAATTTCTCCTGATTATCACCAGCGCGCCCGTATTACCGGCAGCCGCGAAGGGTTCATCATTGCGGGCACTGTACTGGCGGTGATGGTGCCGGCGCTGGTACAGCTTGCCGGGGGTGATCGTGCCGCCGCGCTGGCGGCGGTGTTCTGGTTGCTGTTACTGATGCTGCCGCTGAGTATGCTGCTGTTGATGTGGCGCGTGCCGGAGACCGCCCGCCGGCACGTGCCCCTGCCGTGGCGCGAGAGTATTTCGTTGCTCGCCGGTAACCGGCCCTTCCGCCGCCTGATGCTTGCCTACTTTCTCAACGGCCTGGCCAACGGTTTGCCAGCCACTCTGTTTCTGTATTTCGTTACCGCGGTGATTGTCGGCGGCGGCGGCGAGGAGGCCCAACGCGCCAGTGGCTTGCTGTTGCTGGTTTATTTTGCTGCAGGCATCGCCGGGTTGCCGCTGGGCGTGGCGTTGAGCCGGCGACTGGGCAAGCATCGGGCATGGTGCTGGGCCATGCTGTGGACGTGCACGTTCTTTGTCTGGGTACCGTTGCTGGGCCAGGGTGATCTGGGCTGGTTCCTGCTGATCTGTGTGCTCACCGGTCTGACCCTGGGTGTGGATACTGCGCTGCCGGCGGCGATGCAGGCCGATGTGATTGATGAGGATACCGTCGCCTCAGGCAGCTCCCGCGCGGGTCTGTATTTCGCCTTGTGGTCCATGGCCACCAAGCTGGCACTGGCGCTGGCGGCCGGCATTGCCTATCCATTGCTGGCCGTGGTCGGCTTTGAGCCTGCCGGGGAAAACACTGCGGCGGCATTGTTTGTGCTGGCTGCGTTGTACGGTCTGTTGCCGGTGCTGATCAAGCTGGTTGCGGTGGGGCTGATGTGGAACTTCCCGCTTGATCGCGCTCGCCAGCAATCATTGCGGCGCCAGATCGACCGCCGGGCCGTCACATGACCGACACGGTTGCGTCAATCGCACAGCCGGCGGCTCAGTTGCAACA
>SLLK01000085.1 GCA_007134115.1 Gammaproteobacteria bacterium
ACATTGGTGTTCTGGCCCTGCTGATCACCCTGGTGCGCGAGTTGCCCGGCATTGTCGCGGCGGGCGTGCAGCTGACCATTGTTCTGGTGTTCGTTCGCTACGCCTGCGCCACGCTGTTGCACACCGCCCAGGGCCATATCGAGCCACCCGTGGTGGATTACGACATGGTGACCCAGAGACTGGGTATGGCCTTCCGGCAAATGGCGGTGGTCCTGGTCATGCTGATTGGCCTGATGCTGGTGTTCGACACGCTGGGTGCGGTGGCGGGGATTGCCGCCAGCCTGTTCGTGATGCTGGCCTTGCCTGCGGCGTTCATTTTGCTGGTGATGGAAGACAGTGTGCCCGTTGCCGTGAACCCTTTTCGCCAGGGGGTGCTGATTGCCCGTATCGGCTGGCCCTACCTGCTGCTGTATTTCTTTCTGGTGGTGCTCTCGGGGGGGTCCGCCGTAGTGACCAACATGCTGGTGGACGTGCTGCCGGGCGCCGCGCTGGTGTTCCTTTCCGCTTTCAGCAGCATGTATTTCACCCTCATCATGTTCACGCTGATGGGGTACGTGGTGTACCAGTACCACGAGGCGCTGGGCTTCGCGGTAGAGCAGGAGCATGAGGACGACGAGCCGGATTCGCTGCCGCCGGATCCGGCGGCGACGCGGTCCCATGTGCTGGTATGCGAAGGGCGTGTCAAGGAAGCCCTGGATGTGCTCTCGGCCCGGCTGCGAGATGGCGGCGATGACGATGCCCTGAGGGATCGCTTCCACCGGTTGCTGGTGCTGGCCGGTGATCGTCCGCGTCTGGCGGCCCATGCGCAACGCCATATACCGCGCCTGGTGGCGGAGCAAAAAGTGGGCAAGGCGCTGGCCGTGTATCGTGATTGTCTGCAGGTGGACCCGGATTTTGCACTGGAGGATCCAGGCGCGGTGCTGCCGCTGGCCCGTGCGGCAAAGAACAGCGGCGCCTTTGATCTTGTGCTGGCGCTGACTCGCGGATTTCGCAACAGGCACCCAAAGCATGCCGATGTGCCGGAGGTGTATTTTCTTGCCGCCCAGGTGTTGAGTGAAGGCTATCGAGACGATGCACGCGCCCGTGACCTGCTGCATAACCTGATCCGGCATTACCCGAACCACCAGCAGATCGAAGGTATGCGCAATTATCGGCAAATGCTTGAGCGTGTGCAGACCGCGCCGGGCAAGGATGCGGCGACCGCTACCGACCAGCAGCCCCGCCGCCAGGCCGGTGGCCGGGTGCACAAAGGGTGACGGCCGGCGCTGCCGGTCTATTCTCGCGGTTTGGTGTTCCACTCCAGCAGTTTTCGCGCCTGCTGCGCTTCGCCGGTGCCCGGGAAGCGCCGGCTGACCGTGCGTAACCATTCCCCGGCGCGTTCACGCGCCTGTTCCTTGAGGCGGGCTTTGGCCAGCGACAGCGCGATGCCGGGCACTCGGCGGCTGACGCGCTGCTGTTTGAGCAACAGCTTGAGAATGTTCTCGGCCTCCGACAGATAGCCGCCGCGGACGAAGGTTTCGGCCAGATCGACATACTGGGACGCGGGCAATCGGATGCCTGGCCGCGCGGTTGCCAGATAATCCACAAACGTCTGGTGCACCAGGCGCACGGTATCGGGGTCGGTTTCCGGCAAGGAAAGAATCTCGCGCGCGGTTTCGTGGTACTGGTCGCTGGCCGGCTCGAATCGGGCCAGGGCGTAGAGCTGCTGCAGTAACTGGCGGTCGGCCGGTTTGTCGCGCAGCAGTTGGCGCAGCACTTCACGGGCTTCGGCAATACGCAGCTTCTCTACCAGGGCCAGTGCACGGGCGTGCTCATCGCGTTCCTGCGCCTGCTCGTGCTGTTCATCCATAAAGTCGGTATTGAGCGGCCCGCCGAACTGGCGATGCAGTCCCGCGATCAGGGCGCCGCCGAGCAGCCCGCCGATGTGGGCGAAATAGGCGATATTGCCCACCTCATCGGTCCACCACTGGTAAAACTCGATGGCCAGCCATACCGGCAGCATGGCAATGGCCGGGGCGCGCACAAAGCCGAAATAGAACAGCACCAGGTAGAAGAAACGAATGCGACGCAGGCCATAAAGTACCGTAAACGCGCCCATCACCGCCGAGATAGCGCCGGAAGCGCCGACCAGGGGGATCGCGCTGCTCGGCTCAATGGCCCAGTGCAGCGCCACGGCAAACAGCCCGCCGAGCAGGTAGGACACCAGGTAGGCGGCCTTGCCCAGCACCATTTCCACCACAAAGCCGACCATCAACAGTATGATCATGTTGCCCACCAGGTGCATCAGGCTCCCGTGCAGGAACATGTGGCTCACGGCTGTTGTTGCTGTTGGTTCGGCGGGCGTGAAGCCGTAGCTGTGCGTCAGGGACCGGGTGCGGATCTGGCCGTGTGTCTGTCGTGCTTCAAGCCACTCCTGGTAGCGCGGATGCCGGGGCGTGATGATCTGTTCGTTGTCCAGTTGCTCAAGAAACGCGTCGTCACTGTGCAGGCTGAAGTAAATGATCACCCCGTCCCATGACTCGTCGGGGTCCGGTGGGTCGTCCAGAAAGCGCTGCACCTGTTCGGCTTCGTCGAAGCGTTGCTGTTCTTCCAGGTATGCCTGCCAGGCGGGGAATTCGATGGCCGGCAGTTCCGATTCCATGTAATGCACCAGCGCCTGCTGCTCGTACTGGCGGTCATCGGCCTGCAACACCAGGAACACGAAGCAGTTGACCAGAATCAGCAGTAGCGTGATCAGGGGCGGGTTGGCCCAGTCGATGCGCCGCTCGGCCGGAATCAGAAGCATGCGTTATCCTTGCGCTTGCGTGACTGTCTCGCGCCAGAGCGCGAAGGAAATGAACCAGAGGTTTCCTGACCTTTTTTACGCTAGCCCAGCCACCCCTGCGTGGCAAGCAGCGGAGTGGTTGTCTTTTTGGGCCCGTCGCCGCATTCTCAAACCGAAACCGAAACCCGAAACCGTTGGTGCCCCATGACCGAACTGTCCCTGATCGAACTGATACTGCTCGGCGGTATTCTTGCGCTGGTCTTGCTGTGGCTGGGTCCCGGGCTGCGCGGCGCTTTCCGGCAAAGCGCCGAGGCCCGCGAGCGCGACTGGGCAGGCGTGTTGCTGCCCATCGCGCTGGTCGTGCTGTTTGTGGTGGGTATGTTGTGGGTCGCGGGACGCTAGGGATACGCTGATCTATTCGTCACGTCTCAGCGGGTCCTGTCGCGTGCATCCTCTACTTGCCGGTGAAGCGCGCCGGGCGTTTCTCCACAAAGTGCGCTACGCCTTCGCGGAAATCCTCGCTGTCAAAGCTGGCCAGCATCTCCCGGTTGGCGGTCTCGACCGATTCGGCAAGGCTCTGGAAGGGCGCTTCCCAGACCTGCTGCTTGATGATGGCCATGGAGCGTGGGGAGACGTTGCTGGCCAGGTCGGCGGCATATTCGCGCACGCTTTGGGCCAGTTGATCGGCTGGCACCAGCCGGTTGACCAGGCCCATTTCGGCGGCCTCCCGGGCATATACCTTGCGCGCTGAAATCAGCAGATCCAGGGCCCGACTGGTGCCGACCAGGCGTGGCAGCAGCCAGGCGATGCCGTGTTCGGCAATCAGGCCGCGCCGGGAAAAAGCGGTGGTAAACAGCACGTCGTCGGCGGCAATGCGCAAGTCGCAGTACAGGGCGAGCACCATGCCCAGCCCGGCCACCGGGCCGTGCAATGCGCCGATTACCGGCTTGCTCACCGCCGGGAAGTAGGTGTATTTGAGGCGGTAGTCAGCGCGACCCTCGCCCGCAGTCTGGCCGCCGCCCACCGCTTCGCGGTCGCTTTTGTCGCTGCCCTGGATGCCGGTCAGCAGGTCCATGTCGGCGCCGGCGCAGAAGCCGCGACCGGCACCGGTGAGCACGATGACGCGCACCTGGTCGTCGTGCTCGGCCGTGCGCATGGCCTCGCGCACCTCGCGATCCATGATGTCGGTCCACGCGTTGAGGCGCTCGGGACGGTTGAGGGTGATGGTGGCGACGCCCTCGGCGCTGTGGTACTGGATATGCTCGTAACTCATGGGGGCTCCTTCGGTTTGATTGCTGCTGTCGAGACTGGCACGGGTGCCGCGCGCTGACAAATTCGCTGGACCCGCTGAGACATGACGGATAGACCAGCGTGACTCTGGTGGCATAATAGCGGCCTTCGGCTCGCTACCGGCCCCCCCGATATCGCAACCTCAAAGGAGCAGCCATGTCTGCCAACGGGCCCACACGTTTTTCGCGCGATACCACCGTCGAACAGATCAGCGAGACACAATGGCGGGCGCAGCTTGCCCCGGGCTGGGATATACAGGGCGTGCCCAATGGCGGCTATGTGATGGCGCTGGCGGCGCGCGCGCTGGGCGAGGCCCTGCCGCATCCCGATCCCATCAGCGTGACCGGCTATTATCTTGAGCGCACGGCCCCCGGCCCGGTGACACTGGAGTTTGAGCGCCTGCGTGCCGGCAACAGTGTGTCCACCGGGGTCATGAAGCTGGTGCAGGCGGGCGTCGAAAGGGCCCGTTTTATGGCCAGTTACGGCGATCTGGACGCGTTGCGCGGGCCGGACATGGTCAGCGCTCAGCCGCCGCAACTGCCCGCGCCCGATCAATGCGTGGGTGGCGAAACACCCATAGAGATCAGCAAGCGCCTGGATCTGCGCATGCCGGCAGAGCAGACAGGGTGGATGCAGGGCAAGCCCGGCGAGCGCGCGCAAATGGAAGGCTGGTTGCGTCTGCGCGAGGGCGGCGAACCGGATCCGGTGTCCCTGCTGTTATTCGCCGATGGTTTTCCGCCGGCAGTTTTTGCGCGCTTTGGCCCGGCGGGCTGGGTGCCCACCCTGGAACTGACGGTGCAGGTGCGCGCCCGCCCGGCGCCGGGCTGGATCCTCGGCCGTTTCGTTACCCGCTATCTGACCGGCGGTCAGATGGAAGAAGATGGCGAGTTGTGGGACAGCAAGGGGCAACTGGTGGCCCTGTCGCGCCAGCTGGCCCGGTTTCGCCTGCCGCCGGGGCGCTGAGCAGGCCGGCTTCTGCCTTGACTTTAGGGCGGTCGCTGATTAACGTTTGATACAAGGATGACGTGGCAAGTTGTTGAGCAGATGGGAACTTCATGCCTAAGCCATGGTCATTCCCGAAGGGAACCGAATAATCGGTCACCACAGACCACCGGATCAATGCTGATGATGACAGGCAAGATCACCACCGGCTGTCGTATGGCGTGCAGGTCGCCCGACTTGCATGCGCCAGTGCGTGTGCTCCTGTCACCCGCTTTTCTGCTTTCGCTGCTGCGACTGCCCGGCGGTCGTCGGGTCTGACGTGCGGTGCACGCCCGGCGGCCGTAACCAGGTGCACTGTCGAAGCTATTTTTTGGAACCAGGCCTGCAGCGAGGCAACAGATCATGAAAATACCCGCCCGAGACAAATACCGGTCATTTACGCCGGTGGATTTGCCTGACCGGCAATGGCCCTCCCGTGTGATCGAACAGGCGCCGACCTGGTGCAGCGTGGATTTGCGCGACGGTAATCAGGCCCTGATCGACCCCATGGATATCAAGCGCAAGCGCCGCATGTTCGAGAAGCTGGTGGCTTTGGGCTTCAAGGAAATCGAAGTGGGTTTTCCGGCCGCATCGCAGACGGATTTCGATTTTGTCCGCCTGTTGATCGAAGAAGACCTGATTCCCGAAGATGTGACCGTGCAGGTGCTGACCCAGGCGCGCGAGGAGTTGATCCGGCGCAGTTTCGAATCTTTGCGCGGCGTGCACCGGGCGATTGTGCATCTGTATAACTCCACCTCTACCGTGCAGCGCGAAGTGGTGTTCGGCATGGATCGGCCGGGAATCGTCGGTATTGCCGTGGAAGGCGCCAAAATCGTTCGTGACGAGGCGGCACGCTATCCCGACACCGACTGGGTCTTCCAGTATTCACCGGAAAGCTTTACCGGTACCGAGCTGGATTTTGCGGTGGAGATTTGCGATGCAGTCACTGAGGTGTGGCAGCCTACCCCTGATCACCCGGTGATTCTCAATTTGCCCGCGACGGTGGAGATGTCGACGCCGAATATCTATGCCGACCAGATTGAATGGTTCGGTCGCCATGTGGCACGCCGCGACAGCGTGTTGATTAGTCTGCACCCGCACAATGATCGCGGTACCGCGGTGGCGGCGGCGGAGCTGGGCGTGATGGCCGGTGCCGACCGGGTCGAGGGCACCCTGTTCGGTAACGGGGAGCGTACCGGCAATGTGGATATTGTGACCCTGGCGCTCAATCTCTTCACCCAGGGGGTGGAGCCGCAGCTGGATTTTTCGTCAATCAACGATGTGGTGCAGACGGCCGAGTACTGCAATCGCCTGCCGGTGCATCCACGGCATCCCTATGCCGGTGATCTCGTGTTTACCGCCTTCTCGGGTTCCCATCAGGATGCCATCAAGAAGGGTTTTGCCGCGCGCGCCGTGGATGATATGTGGGAAGTCCCTTATCTGCCCATCGATCCGCGCGATGTGGGCCGCACCTACGAGGCGGTGATCCGTATCAACAGTCAGTCCGGCAAGGGCGGGGTGGCCTACCTGATGGAGCGCGACCACGGCTTCCTGTTGCCGCGGCGTTTGCAGATCGAGTTCAGCCAGGTGGTGCAGGGCATTACCGATGTCTCCGGGCGCGAGATTCGCTCCGACGAGCTGTGGTCGGTGTTCCGTGACGAGTACCTGGGTGACGGCGGTCACTTCAAGCTGGTGCGTTACCAGAACGATCCGGGCAGCGACGATGGTGAGCTCGATACGGTGGTCGCCACAGTCAGGGAAAACGGCGTGGAGCACGAGATTCGCGGTACCGGCAACGGGCCCATCGATGCCTTCGTCAATGCCTTGCGCGAGGGTTTGCAGTTGTGCCCGGAAGTGCTTGGCTACCACGAGCACGCCGTGGGCAGCGGCGCTGATGCGTCAGCAGTGGCCTATCTCGAGGTGCAGCCGCGCCTGGGTCAGCCCCTGTACGGCGTGGGCATGCACGCCAATATCGTGACGGCTTCCCTGCGGGCGGTGATCAGTGCGGTCAATCGTTCGGTACAGCGTGACGGGATCACGGGGGTGCGCCACGCGCCTGAAGAGGCCTCCGGCCAGAATTGAAGCTGCGGCGGGGTCCCGGTCCATACTGTCAGGCAAGAAAGCGATGGCGGTGCGCCGCCGGCGGCAGCGGGCAGGTGTGGAGACGGCCGTACCAGCGGTAGCGATTGCGCGCGACCCTGTTGTAGATGCCGTCACGCAACGGCCGCGGGACCCGTCGCGCAAGCTGGGCCAGCCAGCGCCACGGCCAGGTGAGTTCGCGGGCCATCCGCAGGGCGGCGTCGCTGTGCGTATAGAGACGACCGTTGTCGATGAACACAAAGGTTGTGAGCTGGTCAGGGTGGAAGCCGTGGCGATGGAGCAGCGAACTGCCCGTGGCCGACTCCGCGCTGACAAAGCGCAGGCGCGGGCGGCGTTCGTGACGCAGCATGAACGCCACCCAGCCGTGACATAGCGGACACAGGCCGTCAAAAACCAGGATCGGTGCGCCGGTGTCGTCGGTCTCAGTCACCGCGAATGGCATCGGCGCTGCGGCGCCGCAACTCGTCCCTTTTCTCCTGCAATTGCTGTTGCAGGGTGGATTCGGCGAAGGGGTTGCTCAGTATCGGGTTTTGTTTGCCGATGTTGACGCCGAACCACAGGCCCAGCAGGCCGCCGATCACGACGCTGATCAATACGACTTTCAACTGTTTCATGCCGGATTTTCCCGTTGATGAATAATGACGCCAGTGTAGTGCAGGTCGCCACTCATTGCATGAGCAATGCCTGCTTGATTGCTTCGTACCCGCAGTGGGCGCCGAGCGATACCGAAAACATCGAGCATCAGGAGACGGCTGTTTCGAGTCTTCGGTGAGCACGGTGTTTTCGATGGCCGATTGAACTGAGGTTGTAGCGTCCCTGACAAGCGCCACCGAAAACACCGAAGGCACCGAAATAACTTCTTGTATGCTCTGAGTTGGATTCCACAGGAGGTGGTGTCCGTTGCATATCGTAGAAAAACAGAACAGCTCGCCATGAAGTACCTGAAGAGGCATGGAG
>SLLK01000062.1 GCA_007134115.1 Gammaproteobacteria bacterium
CCGACCAGCGCGCCCGGACCGGCGCCCAGGGCCTGTTCACCGCGCTCAATTACGCACGCAGCGAAGCGATTCGCCAGAACGGCAATGTCGTGGTGCGCGCCACCGGCGAGGATGCCTGGCACCAGGGCTGGATTGTGACTGCCAACGCCGCCCGCACGGTCGCGCAGTGTCTGGATGAGAACCCGCCAGCCGACTGTCTGCGCATCAAACAGCCCACACGGGGCCTGGATATTGAAGGACCCGCCAGCGTGACCTTCACGCGCGAGGGCCGCGCCACCTCCAGCGCCACCTTCCGCGTGTGTGATGACGAGGCCAGTGCGGCCGTCAGTCGGCGCGTGGTGAATCTGGATCTCTCCGGGCGCCCCAACATTGATCGCGATGGAGATTGTTCCCCATGAACGCAGCCAGCCACCACAGCCGGGTATGCAGCCACCAGCGCGGCGCCACGCTCATCGAGGTGCTGGTGGCAATCGTGGTGCTGGCCATCGGCCTGCTCGGTACAGCCGCGCTGCAAACCCGCGCGCAGCAGGCTGAGCTGGACTCCTATCAGCGCTCCCAGGCCCTGATTCTGGCGCAGGACATGGTCAACCGCATCCGCGCCAACTGGCGCGCCGCCGGTTGCTATGTCACCTACGAGACTTCCGAACCGCCAGAACCGGAAACCGGATTTGTCGGCGGCGGCGCAACACCGGACCCCTGCACGGGCTGGGGCACCGCTGTGACGCGCGAGCGTGCCGACGAGGACCTGCTGGAGTGGACCGCACTACTCAATGGCGAAATGGAAACCCTGGATGGCGCGAATGTGGGCGCCATGACGGGCGCGCGCGGTTGCGTGGAATTCGACGGCACCGGCGATGCCGATCTGTATATCGTGCACGTCGCCTGGCAGGGCCAGAACCCGACCCAGGCGCCGGACAATGCCTGCGCAGAAGGCATGTACGGTGACGACGACAGCCTGCGGCGCACAGTCAATCTGACGCTGCGTCTGAACGAGCTGGGGTAAAACAACACATGGCCAGGCACGCGAGCACAAACAGCTTCCGGCAACAGCGCGGTTTCTCGCTGATCGAGCTGATGATCGCGCTGGTCATCGGCCTGTTGATCACCGCGGCCGTCACCGCTTTGCTGATCAACAGCAGTCGCACACACTCGGAACTGACCGCAACCAGCCGCCAGGTGGAAAACGGGCGCTACGCCATGCAGTTGCTCAACGACGAGATTCGTCATGCGGGATACTACGGTCGCCTGTTCACCGTGAACTCGCCCGGCGGGTCGGTGCCCGACCCCTGCCCCGACAATGTGGACGCTGCACAACTTCTGGACGCATTGCCGCTGCACATACAGGCGCATGACAGCGCTGCCAGTGTCTCCTGCCTGGACGCAGCCAATCACATTGAGGGTACGCCGATTCTGGTGCTGCGCCGGGTTGACTCTGCGGCAACCGCATCGCCCGACGCCGGGACGTTCTATCTCCAGGCGCAACCCACACAGAGCGTACTCGATGATGACCCGGAGAACTTCACCCTGACTGAACAGCACGATGATACTGCTCTGGCACCCATCCGGCGCTACCACGTGGACATCTACCACCTGGCGCCCTGCGCCAATCTGGACAGCATCGCAAGCTGCGACGACGATACCGCCGTGACGCTACCCACACTCACCCGCCTGCGACTCGGTGCCGGGGGGAACTGGAGTCATGAGCCGCTGGTTTCGGGTATCGAGGAGCTCCGCTATCAGTTCGGTATCGACGAGGATGGCGATGGCATCCCCAACACCGACCTTGCCATGCCCACGGCCACCGATGACTGGTTTAACACGGTCACCGTCAAGATCCACCTGCTGGCGCGAGCCATTGAGCCATCGCACGCCTACACCGACAACAAGGTCTATGCGCTCGGCGATACCACCCTGCCGGCGTTTAACGATGAATATCGGCGGCGGGTATTCGCCAATACCGTTCGCATCATCAATCCGGCAAGCCGGCGGGAGTAGGCAGTCATGCGCACGGCCAAAACACTGCGACAGCGACAGCACGGCGCCACGCTGGTGATCACCCTGCTGATGCTGGTGGTGATTACCTTGCTGGCCATTGCTGCGGTGAACAGCAGTACGGTCAACCTGCGCATTGTGGACAACATGCGCACGGTGCAGGAACACGAAGCCGCCACCCTGCGCGGTCTGGCCGAAATACTCAGTAATTCACAGCATTTTCTCGATCCGCAGGCGCGCAATGTTGATGTCGGCGGGGGCAATACGGTGCACGCCGAAGCGCCGGTATGCATTTTCTCGCAGTCGGCCCAGGACTACAGCGCCTGTCCGGAAGGCGAGGACTGCACCATACCCGAAGACACCATCTGGCTGATCCGCGTATGTCTGAGCGACGACAACGCATGTGACGCCAGCCAGCACGTGACCATGAGTCAGGGCGTCCGCATCCGGTTAACCGCCGGCAGTTGCGGTTGAAGCCACAGCAGGAACAGGGGACATCATCATGAAATGCATGAACCGTATCAACGCCGTCATCGCCGGGGGGCTGCTCGGTTTCACTGCATCCCTGCCGGCCCAGGATATTGACCTGTTTCTCCAGACCCAGGGCGATGCCGCTCGCCCCAACGTGCTGTTCGTCATCGACAACTCCGCGAACTGGAACGGCCAGCCCGAGGCCGACACGCGCGCCGCCCTCAAGGCCGTGCTGGTGGAGGAACCCGAAGATGAAACCCGGAGCCTGCGCAATCGTATCAGCGTCGGGCTGATGCCCTTCTCGGCCAGCAACAATCCGCGCGGCGCCAAGGTCTCGGCCCACGTTCGCGTGCTTGACGCGGCCTACCAGGGTGAACTGGATGCCATCATTACCGATGGCGCGAGCTTCGAGGGGCGGGCCCTGGAGGGCACCAACAACGCGCCCTACGCGATGAGCATGAACGAAGCCTATCGCTATTTCCGCGGCCTCAGCCCGGCCTCGGGGCTGGCCGATGGCGACCACGACCCGGCCGCCGTCAGCGGTGGCAACTACGTCAGCCCGGCGGCGGGCAACTGCGGCCGCAACCACATCGTAGTGATCGGCCATGGCGCGCCGGACAGCGGCGAGAACAACACCGCCGAAAGCGCACTGGATGCACTGGGCGGCGTGCTCAGCAGCGATCCCATCGGGCTGGACCCGGACCAGTTCGAGGATAACTGGGCCGATGAGTATGCGCGCTTCATGTCCGGCGCCAAAGTGGTACCCGACGCCATCCGCGTGGGCAACCAGGAAGTGAACACGCATGTTATCGACGTACACGACCCCGACAACACCAACCGCCGCGCGCGTTCCCAGCGCGCCTGGTTCCGCAGTATTGCGCGCGAGGGCGACGGCAAATACGTCACGGCCCAGGATGCCGACAGCATCCGCGAAGCCCTGACCTCCATTCTGCAGGAGCTGCTTGCGGTGGACAGCGTGTTCGCGGCGAGCACGCTGCCGGTCAGCGTGAACGTGCGCGGCACGAACCTCAACCAGGTATACATGGGCGTATTTCGCCCCGATGGTGACAACCGCCCGCGCTGGATGGGCAACCTGAAACTCTATCAACTGGCCCAGGATGAGGACGGGGTGGTATTCCTTGCCGACCGCGATGGCGATCCCGCGCAGAGCGCCTCCACCGGGTTCATTACCAGCAGCGCGCGCAGCTTCTGGACCACACCGTCCACGTTCTGGGAATTCGATCCGCGCGGCACCCCACCCAGCGGCTCGGATTCGCCCGATGGCGAGGTGGTGGAAAAGGGCGGCAGCGCCCAGCGCCAGCGCCAGCAGTACGACACCAACCTGAAAATCGACGGCAGGCAGGTGTTTACCTGCACCGAGGGTTGCGGCGCCGGCAACAGCCTGTCGGCCACCCGCTTCGATACCGACAACGCCGCGATCACCGAAACGGCGCTGGGCGTGGACAGCAGCGCCGAGCGCGCCGCGCTGATCGACTGGGTGCGCGGCAAGAACAATGTGGACGACGAAGAAGACATTGACAGCCAGTCACCCTCCGCCATCCGTCCCACCATGCACGGCGATGTACTGCATTCGCGCCCCGCGGTGATCAATTTTGGTGATGATGAGGACGAGGTCTACATCTTCTATGGCGCCAACGACGGCCATCTACGGGCACTCAAGGGGGGCACGGCGGACACCGACGGCTATGAGCTGTGGAGCTTCATTCCCGAGGAGTTCTTCGGCGACCTCAAGGCCCTGCGCGACAACCCGACCCCGCCGTCCGGCGAACGCGGCAAAAAGTATTTCGCCGACGGCAGTATCGGCACTTTCCGCGAAAGCACCGACAGCGGCGAGACGGTGCGCATATACGTCGGCATGCGTCGGGGCGGTCGCTTCATTTACGCGCTGGATGTCAGCGACCCGGAGGACCCGCGCTACCTGTGGCGGCGCTCCCCGGAAGATGCCGGGTTCGGCGAGCTGGGCCAGACCTGGTCCAACGTCACGGGTACCCGGTATCGCGACGTGGACGGCAATATCATTCCCGTGGCCGTATTTGGCGCCGGTTATGACGCCGAAGTCGAGGATCAGGGCTACACTACGGACGCGCGCACCATGGGCCGTGGCATATTCGTGGTCGATGCCGAAACCGGAGAATTGATCTGGCGGGCCGGCCCCGAGCCGGGCACTGACGGGCCCGGGGTCAAGCTCACTGTACCCGACATGACCCACAGTATTCCGTCCGACCTGATGGTGCTCGACACCACCGGCAACGGACGCGGAGACCGGATCTATACCGGCGACACCGGCGGCAATGTGTGGCGGGTGGATATGCACGCGGCGGACCCGGCCGACTGGGAAGTGCATCATCTGGCCGATCTGGGCGACGACCAGAAGTTCCTGCACCGCCCCGACGTGGTGCTCAGCGGCACCTCCGATCGCGACTTCGACGCCGTGCTGATCGGGGCGGGCAACCGGGAAGACCCCTTCGATCGTGATGTGGTCAACAATTTCTTTATGCTCAAGGACTACGCCACCGGCCCCATTCCGCCCGGCGGCACCGTCACCACGCTCACGCGCGAGGACCTCTTCGATGTCACCGACAACGCCATCCAGGATGGCGACGAGGAAGAACAGCAGATTGCCCAGGCAGGACTGGACAATGCGGACGGCTGGTTCATGACGCTGGATAACGCCGGCGAGAAGGTAGTCAGCGGCAACGCCACCCTGGATGGCGCGGTATTTTTCAACACCAACCAGCCGCCGCTGCCAGCCGAAGAACGCGATGATGACAACTGCGAGAGCCTGCTGGGCACTGCACGTGGCTATACCATTGATTTCCTCAGTGCTGCGGCAGTGCGTGGCGGTGACCAGGCTTCCAAAGACTCCCGCGCCACGGAAATACCCGGCGGGGGCCTGCCGCCCTCGCCCGTGCAGGCGATGGTGGAGATCGACGGTGAGTTGCGCGAGGTGGTGATTACCGGTACCGAAGTGAACCCCGGCAGCGGTGAAACCGTCGGCCGCCGCCATCAGGTCTGGTGGACACGCGAGTCGCCAGGCACCTGAGCAGCTTGCACCGGGTGGCCGGGCCGCACTGCGGCCGGCCGCCCGGTTTTTTGCGGGCTGACGGGGCGAGCTGAAGCCTACTCGTCGCGAATCCGGATAATCACTTCCACGCCGTCGGCACGCGTGCCGGCGGGCAACTCGGGCAATGCCTGCAAGCGCACAGCGCCCTCGGGCACGTCAATCAGCTCACCTGATTCTACGTGATAGAAGTGGTGGTGCGGGCGCACATCGGTATCGTAGACCACGCGCGAAGGATCGATGGTCAGCTCGCGCACCAGCCCCTTGCTCGCAAACAGATGCAGGGTGTTGTAGACGGTCGCGCGCGACACCCGCCCCCCTTCGCGATTGACCCACTCGTACACCTGATCGGCACTGAGGTGGCGATGTTCGGCGAGAATGACACGCGCGATGCGCTGGCGCTGCACGGTAGGCACCACGCCAGATTCCCGCAACCGCTTGCGCACATCAAGATCCGTCATGCTGCTGTACCTGCTCCGACCCATACCATGTGCGCAGTATAAGACGGCGCCCGGAATGCCCACAAGCATCGAC
Organism: Gammaproteobacteria bacterium; assembly: GCA_007134115.1. Taxonomy (GTDB): domain Bacteria; phylum Pseudomonadota; class Gammaproteobacteria; order UBA5335; family SLRW01; genus SLLK01. The sequence goes on from SLLK01000062.1 coordinate 6,080, forward strand.
CGGGGCACCACCATGACAGCAGGAAATCGCCGCCGTGCCGGGTAGTGACCCCCCGCACCCGCCTGATAAGCTTGGCGCAGGGCACGACCTGTCCACGGAGGGACGCAATGCGCAACGCATATGGCATGACACTGCTTGAATTACTATTCACTCTGGCTCTGCTCACCATCATCACCAGCATGGCGGCGCCGGCCATGGGTCGACTGGTCGCCGATATCCGCCTGAGCAGCGCCGCCAATGACTGGCTGACCACGGCGCTGCATACCCGTCAGGAAGCGATGAGTCGCGGCCGCAGCCTGATCTTCTGCCCGGGGCACGAAGACACATGCAGCAACAACGGAGACTCGGGCGCATGGCTGGCCGGCGTACCGCAACCTGACGACCGGCTACAGGCGCTGCGCTATCTGCCCCCGGCCCCGAGCGGAGTGGAACGCCACAGCAATCGCCATCGCTTTCACTTCCACCCGGACGGCAGCGCGACCAACGGCAGCGTGGTGTTCTGTGATCAGGGTGCGCGCGTCCAGGCGCGGGTGGTCATCCTCAATCTGGCCGGCCGCCCACGTATAGAGCAGCGCGAGCATCAGGCCGTGTGTGCGGCGGCCGGAACGACCGAGTGACGGACAGTCGCCACCCTGTGATATTCTGGCGCGAGCAAAACACTGCCAATCGCCCGCGAGGAGAACGCAACCGTGAAAAAGTACGTCAACAAGGTGATCGGCTGGTTATCCGGCAATATGGTCGCCATTGTCATTACGCTGGCACTGGGCGCCTCGGCGACCATGCTGGTGATCATCGCCTGGCCCATTGCGAGCGATTACGTGATGAAAGAACGTCGGGCAGACGCACGGCAAACGCTGATGACCTATGCCGAGCAACTGCACGAATGCCATGAGGCCACCGGCAGTTACCGTGACGATCAATGCCCGCAATTCCCTACCACCAGCGAGCGCGGATACTATCGCATCAACGCCACCGCCCTGCGCGACGACAGTTTCACGCTCACGGCCAGCCCGCACAGTGAGAGCCCGCAGCTGGACGACGAACGTTGCACCAACATCCGCCTGGACCATGACGGTCGACGTTATTCGGAAGACATCATAGGGCGCACCAGCCTGGGCTGCTGGTAAGCGTTGCTCGCGCGCCTGACCGGCTGTTGCCGGTCAGGCGCGAAGCGCCCGGGGCAGCGAAAAATAGACGTTTTCCTCACGGCCCTGCATCTGTTCCACCGTGGTGCCGCCCCACTGGCGCACGCGCTCGATCACCAGATCAACCAGCACCTCCGGCGCCGAGGCGCCCGCCGTAACACCCACGACACCGGCGCCCTGCAGCCACTCGCGACGCAGATTCAGCGGGCCGTCGACCAGCCATGCCGGCGTCCCGGCCAGCTCGGCGATCTCACGCAGCCGACTGGAGTTGGAGCTGTTCGGAGAACCCACCACCAGCACCACGTCACTCTGCGCCGCCAGTTGCTTGACCGCATCCTGGCGGTTCTGCGTGGCGTAACAGATATCGTCCTTGCGTGGCCCCTCTATATCGGGAAAACGGGCGCGCAAGGCATCGATGACGCGGGCCGTATCATCCATGGACAGGGTTGTCTGGGTGACAAAGGCGACACGCGCGCCCTCGTCCACCGGCAAGTGCGCCACGTCTTCCGGTTTTTCCACCAAATGAATGCCACCGCCGCCAGCCGCATCGAACTGCCCCATAGTGCCTTCCACTTCCGGGTGCCCTGCATGCCCGATGAGCACAATCTGGTAGCCCTGACGGGAATATCCGGCGACCTCCACATGCACCTTGGTCACCAGCGGACAGGTGGCATCGAACACCTGCAGACCGCGCCGGTCGGCTTCTTCACGTACCGCCCGCGAAACCCCGTGGGCACTGAAGATCACCGTCTGGTCGTCCGGCACTTCGTCGAGTTCCTCGACAAATATCGCACCCTTGGCACGTAAATCCTCGATCACGAAAC
>SLLK01000029.1 GCA_007134115.1 Gammaproteobacteria bacterium
CCAGGTGGCGCGGATACGCCAGATCAATATCGTCGGTAATGAGATATTCGATGACGACGAGCTGCGCGGCCAGATCCGGTTGCGTCCAGCCAGCGTGCGTACCCTGATTGGTAGTCGGGATCGCTATTCGCAGCAGCAACTGGCCGGTGACCTGGAAGCGCTGACCTCGTATTACCAGAACCGTGGCTACATCAACTTCTCCATAGAGTCTACGCAGGTGTCGCTGTCACCGGACCGGCGGGATATTTATATCACCGTCAATGTGGAGGAGGGCGAGCAGTTCACGGTGTCCGATGTCAACGTGGCCGGCGACATGGTGGTGCCCGAGGAAGAACTGCGGCGCTATGTGTTGACCGAGCCCGGCTCGATTTTCTCGCGTGAGCGGGCTACCAACTCTGCGCAATCGTTGCGTGAGCGCCTGGGTAACGACGGCTATGCCTTTGCCGAAGCCGAGCCGCTGCCGGAGATTGATGAAGAAGCGCGCACGGTGGCCCTGACGTACATGATTGAGTCCGGGCCGCGTGTGTATGTGCGCAATATCAATTTCAGTGGCAACGTCAGTACACGCGACGACGTGCTGCGCCGTGAGATGCGCCAGTTCGAGGGTGGCGCCTTCTCACAGGCCAATGTGACCCGGTCGCGAACCCGGTTGACCCGGTTGCCCTTCATTGAGGACGCCGATGTGGAAACCATGCGCGTACCGGGTATGCGTGACGTGGTGGATCTGGAGTTCGATGTGGCCGAACGCAGCGCCGGCCAGTTGCAGCTGGGTGTGGGTTATTCCAGCGCCCAGGGTGCGCTGTTGCAGGCCAGTGTGGCGCACAGTAATTTCTTCGGCAGCGGCAACCGGGTATCGGCGGAAATCAATCGCAGCCAATTCAGCGAGCTGTTCAGCTTCACCATCACTGAGCCCTTTTACACCATGGATGGCGTGAGTCGGACGCTGTCCGCCTTCTACCGCTCGTCCGACCAGTTAACGCGGGTCAGTTCGCGTTTCAACAGCGATGCATGGGGGCTGGCCGGGCGCTTTAATATTCCCATCAGTGAATTCAACACCATTCGCGCGGGGCTGGCTTATCGCAGCACAAGCCTGCGGGCATCCATTTTCTCGCCCCAGGAGATCATCGATTTCATCGACGACAATGGCGAGGATTTCGATACGCTGATCGCCGAAACCGGCTTTATACGTGATACGCGTGATCGCACCATATTCCCGACGCGTGGCTATCAGCACCGGGTGACTCTGGACGTCACGGTGCCGCCCAGTGACTTGCGGTACTGGATGGCGGAGTATCGCTACCAGCACCTGTTCCCGTTCACCGATAATCTGCTTGGCCAGTCGCGATTCCGCGTCAGCGTGGCCGATGCTTTTTCCGATACCACTGATGTGCCGCCATTCGAGAAGTTTTTCGGTGGCGGTATAGATTCCCTGCGCGGCTTCCAGGGCGCTCGCCTCGGCACGCGGGACGCCCAGTTCGACGATCCGCTGGGCGGTAACCTTGCGGTATTCCATCAGGCCGACATGATTCTCCCCAACCTGGGTGGTCGCAGTACCCGTTTCAGTCTGTTCGTGGACGCCGGCTATATTTATGATGATGTCGATGATTTCGACCTGAGCGAATTTCGTGCCTCGACCGGGGTGGCGCTGGACTGGCTCACACCGGTGGTCGGTCTGTTGCGGTTCAGTCTGGCGCGCCCGCTGGTCAAGGAAGACGATGACCGGACGGAAACCTTTACTTTCACCTTTGGTGCGAGTTTCTGATTGACAGTGATGCGGAGGTGTACCGCAATGACGAAAAGAGTATTGATTTGCATGATGGCCGGTGCCGGCCTGCTGTTCGCGGGTCATGCCAGTGCCGAGCTCAAGATTGGTTTCGTGCATGTGCCTGAAGTCATGGATAACATGCCTGAGGCGGCCGCGATCCGGGAAAAGATCTCCGAGGAGTTTTCTGGCAAGGAACGTGAGCTGCGCTCCAAGCAACAGGAACTGGTTGAACTGCATGAGCGCTATGAGCGTGACAGCGCGGTGATGAGCGGTTCCGAGGTGGAACGTATGGAGACGCAGATGCGTAGCCTGCAGCAGGAACTCCAGCGCGGTCAGCAACAGCTTCAGCAGGAAGCCAACCAGCGCGGGCAGGAAGAGATGCAGCGCCTCAATCAGCGCATTGGTGAGGTTGTCGACAGCATCGCCCGCAGCGAGGGCTATGACCTGATCCTGGTCGACGGCGTGGCTCATGTGACGGACAAGATCAATATTACAGACCAGGTGATCCGTAAGCTCACGGAAGGTGACTGATGGCGTCGGCGCCGCCACGCGGATTCACGCTGGAGGTGCTGGCGCGCCGTTTCGGGTGCGACCTCCACGCGAACGGGCATGAGCAGACGCTGATTACCGGTGTCTGTCCGCTGGCGGAGGGGCGCCAGCAGGCGCTGGCCTTTCTGGGCGACGCGCGTTTCCGGCAGTATCTGGCCGATACCCGCGCCGGCGCGGTGGTGCTTGCGCCGGAAGATGTGGTGCATTGTCCCGTGCCGGCGCTGGTGACATCCCATCCCCAACGGGTCTACACGCGAATTGCCGCGTTGTTCGATGATCGGCCGCGGGCGGTTGCCGGGGTGCATCCCTCCGCCGTGGTGTCACCCGGCGCGCGCGTGCATCACAGCGTATCGGTCGGCGCGCACAGCGTGATCGAGGATGATGTGACGCTGGCTGCGGGCGTGGAGATCGGCCCGGGATGTGTGGTCGGCGCCGGCGCCAGTATAGGGCCGGACAGTTGTTTGCGCGCGCATGTGACCGTGTGCCACGGGGTGACCATTGGCGCCCGCGCGCTGATTCACCCGGGCGCAGTGATTGGTGGTGACGGCTTCGGCCTGGTGGCCGATGAGCAGGGGCGCTGGCAGCGCATACCGCAACTGGGTAGCGTGGTGATCGGCGATGATGTGGATATCGGTTGCCAGACCACCATTGATCGCGGCACACAGGCTGACACGGTGGTGGCCGATGGCGTCAAGATCGACAATCAGGTGCAGCTTGGCCATAACGGGTATGTCGGTGAGCATACGGTGATTGCCGGTTGCGTGGGTATTGCCGGCAGCGTGCACATCGGATGTCGTTGCCTGATTGGTGGTGGTGCGGGTATAGGGGACCACGTGCGTATTGCCGATGAGGTGACGGTGACCGGCATGGCAATGATTACCCGGTCGGTGCCCGAGGCAGGTATCTATGCCTCCGGCACCGGCCTGCAGCCGGTTCGCCAGTGGCGGCGCAGTGTGGCCCGGTGGCGCCAACTTGACGAACTGGCGCAACGCCTGCGCAGGCTCGAAGAGGCAAGCGGCGGCCGCGGGGCTCAGCCGCGCGGTCCGGAAAAAAAGTAGTCGCCGTTGTGCTGTAGGCAGGCCATGGCCGCAGTGCATGACAGGTGACCGGCATCCAGCCCTGGACGGAGAGCGTAGTGGAAACCCTGGATATTCATCAGATTCTGCGGCAGTTGCCGCATCGATACCCCCTGTTACTTGTGGACCGTGTGCTGGAATGCGTGCCCAACGAGCGCATTCTCGCGATCAAGAACGTATCTATCAATGAACCCTATTTTCAGGGGCATTTCCCGCAACGGCCGGTGATGCCGGGCGTCATGATTCTGGAGGCGCTGGCGCAGGCCACCGGGTTGCTCGCTTTTCGCAGCACGGGACAGTCGCCCGAGGATGGCACGCTCTACTACTTTGTGGGCGTGGACGGGGCCCGTTTCAAACGTCCCGTGGAGCCGGGCGATCAATTGCATCTGCATGCCGAAGTGGTGCGCGGTCGTGGCCGTGTGTGGAAATTCGAAACGCGCGCCGAAGTGGACGGGCAGGTCGTGTGTGAGGCGCAAATCATGTGTACGGCGCGCAAGATCGGCGATTGAAGGGCATGACGCGCGTCGCCCATGCCCGCATTCATCCCGCCGCAATCGTGGACGCCGGCGCCACGCTGGCCCCTGACGTCGAGATCGGCGCCTTTGCGCAAATCGGTGCCGGCGTGGAGATTGGTGCAGGCACGCGCATAGGCAGTCATGCGGTGATCGAGGGGGCAACCCGTATCGGTCGGGACAATGTGATTGCCCATTTTGCCTGTGTCGGGGTGGCCCCTCAGGACCGCAAGTATGCCGGTGAGCCAACGCGGCTGGAAATCGGCGATCGCAACATTATCCGCGAATATGCCACTATCAGCCGGGGGACCGAACAGGGCGGTGGTGTGACGCGACTGGGTCACGATAACTGCATCATGGCCTATGCGCACATCGCGCATGATTGTGAACTGGCCAATCACGTCACCGTCGCCAACGGCGCCAGTCTGGCCGGCCATGTATGGATTGACGATTACGCCATTCTTGGCGGTTTCAGTCTGGTGCACCAATTCTGCCGTTTTGGCACCTTGAGCTTCAGCGGCATGGGCAGTGCGATCAACCAGGATGTGCCGCCGTATGTGCTGGTCGCCGGACATCCGGCGCACCCCAGGGGCATTAACAGCACGGGGTTGCGGCGCCATGGTTACAGCAGTCCACAGGTGATCTTGCTGAGACGGGCCTACCGCACGCTTTACCGGTCTGGTCTGCCCCTGCACGAAGCCATGTGCCGTTTGCGCGCGATGGCCGCCGAAGCCCCCGAGGTGGGTGCCATGGTCGACTTTATCAGTGGTTCCACTCGCGGCATCCGGCGTTGAGGTCATACTGATGCGTATTGGCGTGATTGCCGGTGAAGCCTCGGGGGACTATCTTGGCGCCGGGCTGCTTGCCGCCCTGCGCGCCCGGCCGGGGGTGGGTGAGATCAGTGCCGAAGGGGTCACCGGGCCGCAGTTGCGGGCGGCCGGGTGTCGCACGCTGTTCGATATCGATCAGTTGTCCCTGCTCGGGGTGGCCGAGGTCGTGCGGGCCTTGCCACGCGTACTGCGTATGCGGCGTGCGCTGATTGCTCATTTTATTGCCGCGGCCCCCGATGTGGTGGTGGGCATTGATGCGCCGGACTTCAACCTGGGGGTAGAGCGCGCGCTGCGCGCCGCCGGCATTCCCACCGTGCACTACGTCAGTCCCACGGTATGGGCGTGGCGGTCAGGACGCGTGCGCACCATTGCCCGGTCGGTGGATTGTATGTTGACGTTGTTTCCCTTCGAACAGGCAGTGTACAGACAGGCGGGAGTGGACGTGGCCTGGGTAGGTCACCCCCTCGCGGATGAAATTCCGTTGCAGCTGGAACGACCGGCCGGCGACACCGCACGTCGCGGCGATGGACATACGATTGCCGTGCTGCCCGGCAGCCGCAGCAGCGAGCTGCGCTATCTGGCAGTGCCCTTTGCGCGCACCGTTGCATGGCTGCACCAGCGTCAGCCCTCGCTGCGTTTTGTCGCGCCGATGGCCAGCGCAGCGGCGCGCGAGGTATTTGCTGCCGCACTGGCCCAGCATGCACCGTCGGCTGCGGTCAGGCTGGTGGATGGCCGCAGCCGCGAGGTGATGGCGAATGCGGATGCGGTGCTGGCCGCCTGTGGTACGGCGGCCCTTGAGGCGATGTTGTTGAAGCGTCCGATGGTGGTGGCCTATCGCATCAGCGGGCTGACTCATGCCCTGTTGCGCTGGCTGCGGCTGATCAAGATCGACCATTATTCACTGCCCAATTTGCTGGCGGCGGCGTGCCCGGCGGACAGCGTGCCGGCCGACAGGCGTTCGCATCTGCCGGTCAGGGAATTCATACAGGATGAGGTTGACCCTGCAAAGATGGGCGCCGCGCTGCGCGATTTGCTCGGGGACGCGCAGGCACGGGCGCCAATGCTGGCGGAGTTCGAGCGCCTGCACCGACTGCTGCGGCGCGGTGCCAGCGAACGGGCGGCGACTGAGGTGCTTCGGCTGGCCGGTCATGTGCGCGCGCCAGGTGTGTCATGCTGATCGTTGCCGGCGTGGATGAAGCCGGGCGCGGCCCGCTGGCTGGTCCGGTGGTGGCGGCGGCGGTCATTCTTGATCCCGCGCAGCCGGTAGAAGGGCTGGCGGATTCGAAGAAGTTGACCGCGCGTCAGCGCGAGATGCGTGCAGCGAACATCCGGCAGCGGGCGCAGGCATGGGCGCTGGGCAGTGCCGGGGTGGCGGAAATCGACCGTCTGAATATACTGCAGGCAAGCCTGCTGGCCATGCGGCGGGCGCTGGATGCGCTGGCGCCGTGTCCGGATGCGGTCTGGGTGGATGGTAATCAATGCCCGCGGTGGCGGATCGCGGCCCGCACCGTGGTGGGTGGCGACGCGCTTGAGCCATGTATCAGTGCGGCATCCATTCTGGCCAAGGTGGCGCGTGATGCCGAGATGCTCCGGCTGGCAGAGGCTTATCCCGGTTTCGGTTTTGAGCGACATATGGGCTATCCCACACCACAACATCTCGAAGCACTGGCGCGTCTGGGTGTGACCGGGGCACACCGGCGCAGCTTCGCGCCGGTACGGCGTCTGTTGGAGCAACACACCGGGGTCGGACAATCATGAGCGTGTCTTTCGTGCATTTGCGGTTGCACAGCGAGTACTCGCTGGTGGACGGCCTCGTGCGCATTGGGCCGCTGATGGAGCAGGTGGCCGCCGGCGACATGCCGGCGGTCGCGCTGACCGACCACACCAACCTCTTCGGGCTGGTCAAGTTCTACCAGGCGGCGCTCAATGCGGGCATCAAGCCACTGGTGGGAGCGGATCTGTTGTTGGATGCGGGTGAGGGCGAGACGCCGTCTCATTTTACCCTGCTGTGCCAGAATCTGGTCGGCTACCGTAATCTCACCCGCCTGATCTCGCGGGCCTATACCGAGGGCCAGCAGCGTGGACAGCCACTGGTGCAGCGCGACTGGGTGACCGCCGCGACCGACGGGCTGATCATGCTCTCCGGCGCGCGTGAGGGTGATGTGGGGCGGGCCCTGCTGGCCGGTCGTTCGGGTCTGGCTGCGGAGTACCTGGCGGGCTGGACGGCCTGCTTTCCCGAGCGCTATTACATTGAGCTGCAACGCACCGGACGGGCGGGCGAGGAAGAATACCTGCATGCTGCAGTGGGGCTGGCCAACAGCCATGATCTCCCGGTGGTGGCTACCAACGATGTGCGCTTCCTGTCCGCCGATGACTTCGAGGCCCACGAAGTGCGGGTATGCATCAACAGCGGGCGCACCCTGAATGATCCCCGCCGGCCGCGTGACTATTCACCGCAGCAGTATCTGTGCAGCGCCGCGGAGATGGCCGAACGTTTCGCGGATCTGCCGGCGGCGCTGGAGAACAGCGTGGAGATTGCACGTCGCTGCAATCTCGATCTGCGCCTGGGCGAGAATTATTTGCCCGAGTTCCCGGTCCCCGAGGGTATGAGCACGGCCGGTTTTCTGCGTGAGGAGGCCCGTCGTGGTTTGCAACAACGCTTTGGCCGTCACCTGCGGGAGGTGGCGGCGGATCCGGCGAAGGTCGCTGAATACGAGCAACGACTGGCCCATGAGCTCGAGGTGATCGAGACCATGGGCTTCCCCGGTTACTTCCTTATCGTGGCCGAGTTCATCCGCTGGGCACGGGACAACGATGTGCCGGTGGGTCCCGGACGTGGTTCCGGGGCCGGCTCGCTGGTGGCTTATGCGCTGGGTATTACCGATCTGGACCCGCTGCGCTATGACCTCTTGTTCGAACGCTTCCTTAACCCTGAACGCGTTTCCATGCCTGACTTCGATGTGGACTTCTGCATGGAGAAGCGCGACAGCGTGATCGCGCATGTAGCCAGCCTGTACGGGCGCGAACGCGTTTCCCAGATTATTACCTTCGGCACCATGCTGGCCAAGGCGGTAGTGCGGGACGTGGGGCGGGTGCTGGGGCACCCCTACGGCTTTGTGGATCGCATTGCCAAGATGATCCCGTTTGAGCTGGGTATGACGCTGGAAAAGGCGCTGGAGCAGGATGAAGACCTGGCCGCGGCCTACCGTGACGAGGAGGAAGTGCGCGGTCTGATTGATCTGGCGCGTCCCCTGGAGGGTGTGGCGCGTAACGCCGGCAAGCACGCTGGCGGCGTGGTCATTGCGCCC
>SLLK01000214.1 GCA_007134115.1 Gammaproteobacteria bacterium
AACAGGGCCTCCTGCATGCGTGCCCCGCCACTGGCGCTGAAACACACCAGCGGCTCGCGATGCTCGATGGCTGTATTGACGGCGCGCACGAACTTCTCGCCCACCACCGAGCCCATGGAACCGCCCAGAAAACCGAACTCGAAGGCGGCGGCGACCACGCCGGCGCCCTTGAGGCGCCCGCGCATCACGAGCAGCGCGTCCTTCTCCCCGGTGGCCTTCTGGGCAGCAACCAGCCTGTCCTTGTACTTCTTGGTATCGCGAAACCTGAGTACATCGACGGACTCCACCGAGGCTGCGATTTCCTCGCTGCTGCCTTCATCGAGAAAGGCATTCAGTCGTTGCCGCGCGTTGATGCGATTATGCTGACCGCATTTGGGGCACACCATCAGGCTGCGCTCCAGCTCGGGCCGGTAGAGCACGGCCTGGCAGGATTTGCACTTGCTCCACAGCCCTTCAGGCACGCCGCGCTTGCTGGAGGGATCGGTGCGTATGCGTGAAGGCACCAGCTTGCTGAACCAGTTCATGTCCGTGTCCTCATGACGTCATCCCGTCTGCCGGGCACGTTGACCGGGCCCGGCAGGATTGTCCATGGCCTGGCGCATTTCGCGCAACAGGCCGGCCACTTCTTCGCGCATGCGAGATGGATCACCGCCGTGTTCGGCCATGCGGCTGACCAGCGCGCTGCCTACAACCACCGCATCGGCCACGGCCGCCATACGCGCGGCGGCGGCGGCGTCACTGATACCAAAGCCGACGCCCACCGGCAACCGGGTCACCGCGCGGATCTGGCGCACCCGCTCGGTCACATCCGCCATATCCAGACTGGCGGCACCGGTCACGCCCTTGAGCGAAACGTAATACACGAAACCACTGGCCGCATCGCATACCGCCTGCATCCGCGCCGGGGTGGTCGTCGGTGAAAGCAGGAAAATCGGGTCGATGTCGGCGCTACGCAGCGTCGTCACCAGTTCCTCGCATTCCTCCGGCGGCAGGTCCACGGTCAGCACCCCGTCCACGCCGGCCTCACCGGCGGCGGCGGCAAATTCACCGTAACCCATGCGTTCCAGCGGGTTGAGATAGCCCATGAGAATGACCGGCGTATCGCCATCCCCGGCGCGGAAACGGCGGACGATATCCAGCGCGCCACGCAGCTTCATACCGCCGCGCAAGGCACGCTCGGCGGCCTTCTGGATCACCGGGCCGTCCGCCATGGGATCGGAGAACGGGATGCCCAGCTCAATCATATCCACCCCCGCCGACACCATGGCGTGCATCAGGGCGACAGTTTCCTGCGCATCGGGGTCACCGGCCATCACGTAGGGCACCAGCGCCGTACGGCCCTGTTCCCTGCACGCCTGCATGCGCACACTGATACGACTCACAGGCGAATCCCCTCGCGTTCGGCAATGGTCTGTATATCCTTGTCGCCACGACCGGACAGGTTGATCACGATGTTCTGTTCCGGCGACATGCTGGCGGCCAGCTGCTGAGCGTACGCCAGCGCATGGGCGCTTTCCAGTGCCGGAATAATGCCTTCGGTACGACACAGGTGATGAAAGGCCGCGATGGCCTCCTCGTCGGTCACAGCCACGTAGCGAGCCCGGCCATTATCCTTGAGCCAGGCGTGCTCGGGCCCGACCCCCGGGTAATCCAGCCCGGCGGAGATGGAGTGCGTCTCTATAATCTGGCCGTCGTCATCTTCCATCAGGTAGGTGCGATTGCCGTGCAGCACGCCGGGACGCCCGGCGCCCAGCGGCGCACTATGGCGTCCGGTGTCCACACCGTCGCCGCCGGCCTCAACGCCATACAGGGCAACCTCGGCATCGTCCAGAAACGGATGGAACAGGCCGATGGCATTGGAGCCACCACCCACGCAGGCCACCAGCGCATCGGGCAGACAACCTTGCTGTTCGAGCATCTGGCGCCGCGTCTCTTCACCGATCACACACTGGAAGTCGCGCACCATTTCCGGGTAAGGCGCCGGACCGGCCACCGTGCCGATCACGTAGAAAGTGTCGTCCACATGGGCGACCCAGTCACGCATGGCCTCGTTCAGGGCATCCTTGAGGGTGCGCGAGCCGGACTCCACAGCCACGACCTCGGCGCCCAGCAGTCGCATACGGAACACGTTGGGGGATTGTCGCTTGATGTCCTCAGCGCCCATATAAACCACACAATCAAGCCCCTGGCGGGCGGCCACGGTGGCGGTGGCCACACCATGCTGACCGGCACCCGTCTCGGCGATGATGCGCGTCTTGCCCATGCGGCGGGCCAGCAGAATCTGGCCCACGGTATTGTTCACCTTGTGCGCGCCGGTGTGGTTGAGGTCCTCGCGCTTGAGCCAGATCCGCGCGCCGCCGGTCTCGCGGCTCCAGCGTTCAGCCAGGTATAGCGGCGACGGCCGGCCCACAAAGTGGCGCAGATCGTGATCCATTTCCGCCAGGAAATCGGGATCGTCGCGATAGCGCCGATACGCCGCGTCGAGTTCCTCCAGCGGATGGATCAGCGTTTCCGAAACGAAGCGCCCGCCATACGGACCGAAGTGGCCGCGTGCATCCGGGAAACCGGTATGACTTCTGTAGGGTTCAGAGCGAGTTGCCACTGCGTACCTCATTTACAAACCGTTGCATCAGAGCGGCATCCTTGTTGCCTGGCGCGCTTTCCACGCCGCTGCTCACATCCACCGCCCACGGCCTGACCTCGCGTACCGCTTCGGCCACATTGCCGGGGTGCAGCCCGCCGGCCAGGATGAGCGGCTGCTCAGGCCGCTGGCGCAGCGTCTGCCAGTCGAAACGGCGTCCTGAACCGCCGGCCTCGTCCGGCGCGTGACTGTCGACCAGAAATCCGCGCGCGCCGACATAGGCCTCACACACCGCGGCGGTCAAGCCGTCGCTATTGCCGCCCATGGCCACCGCCTTGATATAGGGACGACCAAACCCCTCGCAGTAGGCTGCATCCTCGCTGCCGTGAAATTGCAACAGGTCCAGCGGCACGGCCTTGAGCACCGCCCTGACCGTTGACTCCGGCGCGTTCAGAAACAGGCCGACGGTCGTCACGAAAGGCGGCACGGCGGCCACGATGCGTGCCGCCGCCAGGGGCTCCACGTAGCGTGAACTCGGCTCGTGAAACACCAGCCCGATCGCATCGGCCCCGGCCACCGCCGCGGCGCGGGCGTCCTCCGGGCAGGTGATCCCGCAGATCTTGACCCGCACGCGCTGCTCACTCATCCACGACACCTGCTGCACACTCATCAGTCGCCGGGCCGGCCGCGCGAACACAAGGCGCAAGGTTACCAGAAGCGGCCCTGCCGGTCATTGCCCTCAGCCCGCCAGACCCGGCACCAGCGCCGGCTGCGGCGGCGGCACATCCACCGGCGTGGGCACCGCCACATGCTCACCGTAAAAAGCGCCCATGAAATACAGACCATCGGCGGGCGCGGTAATTCCCCCCACGCGTCGATCGCGCGCAGCCAGCACCTCGGCTGCCCACTCGGGCTCGCGCTCACCGCGCCCCACCGCCAGCAAGACACCGGCGAGGTTACGTACCATATGATGCAGAAATGCGTTGGCCTGCACGTCGACCACCACCAGCTCGCCCACGCGCCGCACGGTGATCTCGTCCAGGCGCCTGAAGGCAGTACGACTTTGACACTCGGCGGCACGGAAGGACGAGAAGTCATGCTCGCCCGGCAGGTGCCCGGCTGCCTGCTGCATGCGCGAGGCATCCAGCGCGTAGTGGTACCACGCCACCCGCCCGGCGAGCAGTGCCGGCCGCGTCGCACGATCACAGATCAGATAACGGTAACGGCGCCATTGGGCGCTGTATCGGGCGTGGAAATCGGCAGGCACTTCGCCCGCCCAGCGCACACTGATGTCCGCCGGCAGATGGCTGTTACAGCCCAGGGTCCAGGCCCGTGGCGGCCGTTGCGCCACGGTTTCAAAGTGGACTGTCTGGCCCGCCGCATGGACGCCGGCATCGGTACGCCCGGCGGCCACCACCGCCACCGGATGATCGGCGATACGCGACAGGGCCTTTTCCAGCACAGCCTGCACCGAAGGCGCGTGATGCTGCGACTGCCAGCCAGAGTAGGCCTGGCCGTTGTACTCCACGACCAGCGCGACTTTCTGCCAACGGGGATCGCGTCCCGGAGTGTCCGTCATGCAGCCCTTCCCTGCCACCGCCGGGGCGCCCACAGGCCGGGCCTGAAACCAGACGCCGGGGACGATTCATTAAGCAAACGCGGGTCTGTTCGTCGCGCCTCAGGCACCGCCCGCAAGTCAGCATCAAGGCGCGACGAATAGACCGGCGTTTCCTTAACAGACGGGCACACGTGGCGACTGCGGGCTCAGGAAAGCTGATCCATCAACGTCTGGGCTTCGCGCTTCTGGGCATCGTCGCCCTGCTCGATAATCTCCTTGATAATCGATTGCGCGCCTTCCTCGTCACCCATGCCGATATATGCCCGCGCAAGATCCAGCTTGGTGCCGACATCATCACCGTCGCCCAGCGGCTCGTCACCACTGACATCCACCGGCGCGGCGCTGCCATTACCGGCGCCGCCACCGCCCATGCCGTCAAGCAACTTCTGTGCTTCCTTGCGCTGCTGGTCGCTGCCTTCCTCGAGCACTTCCTCAAGCACGCTGCGCGCACCCTCGGCATCGTCCATGCCGATGTACGCCTTGGCCAGATCAATCTTGGTGGCCACCTCGTCGTACTCGTCCTCATCACCGGCGTCGTCGTCCGCGTCGGCTGTGGTCGCCTCGCCAGGATCAAAATCAACTTCCGCCTCATCATCCGCCGACCCGGCATCCGCGTCTGCTTCAGCGGCGCTCGGCTCTTCATCCAGATCCAGCCCTTCGACCCCGACCTCGTCGGCGGCGTCTGATTCCGCATCGGGTTGATCATCCGCCGCGGCCTCTGAAGAGCCGACATCGAAGGCAAGATCATCCTCGCCGGCATCCGCAGTCAGCGCGTCGTCGCCGGCCGGCTCTTCTTCGGCATCACCGTCGGCGTCATCTATTTCAAACTCGCCCGCATCAAAGGCCAGCGCGTCGCCCTCATCGTCAGTCGCAGGCTTGTCCGCCGCGCCTTCGCTCTCGCCATCGCCGAGGGAGGCAAAATCATCGTCCAGGTCAAAAGCGAGGCTGTCCTCTTCCTCGTTATCGGTGGCGCCGGCCGGTTCGCCTTCGCCGTCGGAAGCGCCCTGCGCCGCATCATCGTCGTCCAGCCCGAAATCAGCCAGATCGAACTCCAGGTCGCCGTCGTCATCGCCACCAGCCTCCTTGCGCTCCGCTTCGGTGTCCGCGCCTTCAGTGTCCGCATCGGCCTGCAGCGCCACGGTGTCACCGCCGTCAAAGCCGAAGTCCTCGTCCCCCTCGCCGCCGGCGGCTGCATCAGTCTGCCCGTCTTCGGGCACGCTCATGTCGAGGAAATCATCTCCCAGGTCGCCGCCGCCGTCGCCGCCTTCAGCGAACAGTGATTCATCCGGAACCAGCTGGCGGCCCATGATCGCCACCTTGCTCCAGTCACTGCCGTCACGCCCCTGCTCGTCAGCGAACTCGCGGGCGTAACGCAGGAAATCTTCGTCGTTGCCGGCGGAAAAGAGTATTTCCAGACGCTTGAGCTTCAGTGCCTGACTGTCCGGATCGCTTTCCAGCGCGGTGTCGATAATCTTCTGCGCTTCTTCGTAGAGTCCATAGGCAAGATGGAAATCAGCCTCGGCGACCGCGTCACTGTCACCGGCGTCATCGGCCGGCGCCGGTTCTATGCCCGCATCGTCATCGTCGGCTGCCGCACGCGGCGCCACGTCGCCACGGCTCATCACCGCAGTGCGGTCGGGCTCAAACGGCTCATCTCCGTCGTCGGGCTCGTCAAACAGCGCCGCATCCTCATCGGCACCGGCCGACTCGCCATCCGCGGCATGGTCAATCTCATCCAGCTCATCAAGCTCGTCGTCCAGGCTCAGCTCCGCCTCTTCGGCGGCCTTGCGGCGACGCTGGAAAGCGAGCAACAACAACAGCAGCGTGGTGCCCAGCAAGCCGCCCAGCACCGCCGGGTTGGACACCGCCTCGAGCACCTCGTCGACCATGCCCGGCGTTGCGGGACCGGAAGGGGTGGGCGCCGGGGCGACTTCCTGTTCATCGGCATCATCGGCCACCATCGCGGCAGACTCGTCTTCCTCCGTGGCGACATCCTCTTCCGCATCGGCCGCCGCCTCGTCATCAACGGCGTCCTGCTCGCGGGCTTCGTCAACCGCTTCGTCTTCCGGCATGTCCTCGTCGACGACATCATCATCAGTGGCCGGTGCTTCGGTTTCCTCATCCACCTCGGCCTCAGGCTCGGCCTCGGGTTCGGGTTCGGGTTCGGGCTGCGCGGCGATTTCCTCTTCGGTCAGTTCGCCCACCGGCGCATCAATATCGGCCTCTGCCAGCCGGGCTTCCAGCGCCGCCATTTCGTCGCTGCGCACCTCGAACAGGCGCCGCATTTCCGTCAGCTCTTCCCGCAGGCTGCCGACCTCATCCTCCAGCTCGCGCTTGTCCTCACGCGCCGCCTGCGCCTCCAGGCGCGCGTCTTCAAGCTCCTGACGCAGTTCATCTTCACCCAGGTCCTCGGCCGCGCCGGGCGCGGCGGCCTCGGCGGCATCTTCCTGTTCGCCGGGGGCCACCAGTTCCAGTCGCGGCTGCTCTGCGACCTGCTCCTCGGCAGGCGCTTCCGCCGGCGCCGGGGCCGTCTCCGCGCGCCAGCGCTCATCATGCGAACGGGCGCGGGCCAGCGCATCGGCCTGGGCATGGCCCGCGGCCGCGTCACGCGAGGGAATGCGCAGTACCGCACCCTCGCGCATCAGGTTGAAATTGTCGTCAAAGGCTTCCGGATTGCGCTCATAGATGGCCAGCATCATCTGATGCACGCTCACACCTTCCTGGCGATAACGCTCGGCCAGACGCCACAGGCTCTCACCCTGCTGCACGGTATGCTGATCGGGTGTGGGCGCCGCCGGACGCGGGGCGGCGGGCCGCTCCGCACGCGGTTCCGGATCATGACGCCAGGCCGGAGGCACATCGCCGGACGGCGCCGGACGCGCCACTTCCTCGCGCGGTTCGGGGGGCGGTGGTGTGGGCCGTTCCGTTCTCGCGGGGGCCTCACGTGCCGGGCGATCCTCAGGCGGCGGCGTCACCTCGGCTTCGGGCTCGGGTCGGGGCTCCGGTGCGGGCAACGGTGCCTCAGCCACTTCCGGCTCGGGCGGCGTGGGTGCCTCGCCCGTACGCGGCGCACGCGGTTCACGCCGCTCTGCCTGCATCATGGTGGGCGGGTCGAGCAACACCGTGTACTCGCGCTGCAGGCGCCCGCGCGAGTACCCCACCTCCAGCAGCAGATTCAGAAAGGGCTCACGAATCGGTTCGCGGCTGCGCACCTGTATGTAGGGGGTGTCGGCGTCACGCACCAGTTCAAAGCGCAGACGCAGCAAAGCGTCCATGCGCATGATACCGGCCCGCTCATAGGCTTCCGCCGAGGCCAGACGCACTTCCAGGTCCCGCAACTCCTCATCGGACGCGGAAGTCAGATAGATGCGGGCATCAAAGGGCTGGTTCAGCGCTGAACGCGTCTCCATATCCCCGAGACCAAGCCCCAGTGCCGCAGCGGGAAGCCACAGCCACGTCAGGGCGAGCGCCAGGGCCAGCTTTCTACCCATGCCTACTCCGTTTCATGCGCACCGGCACGGCTATTCCCCGCCCGGCCGCCTTGCGACATTCTTGAGAAGCCGCTTTATAATAATGGGCTAACTATAGCTTACAGATAGTCTTTTACCAAAATTTCGGCAATCTGCACACTATTGAGCGCCGCGCCTTTACGCACATTATCCGCCACCACCCAAAGATTCAGCCCGCGCGGATGTGAAATATCTTCACGAATTCGGCCCACATACACGGGGTCGTTATGTTCGGCATCGGTCACAGCGGTGGGATAGCCGCCGTCTTCCCGGGTATCCAGCACCACGATACCCGGCGCCGCAGAGAGGATTTCGCGGGCCCGCCCGGCGC
>SLLK01000131.1 GCA_007134115.1 Gammaproteobacteria bacterium
CTTTCATCAGGTCGATAAACGCGGTGGGCGCGTTTTCCAGGCCTTCGACGATGGTTTCCTGGAACTTGATGCGGCCGTCTTTCATCCACCCGCCGACGTCCTTGTAGAACTGTTCGGTGAGGTGGGCGTGATCGGAAACAATGAAGCCCTGGATGCGCAAACGGTTGGGAATCACCGAGACGATGGTGCTCGGCCCCGGCGGCAGTTGGGTCTCGTTGTACAGCGCGATCATGCCGCACACCGGAATACGGCCGAAGGGACGCATATGCAGCAGGCCGGCTTCGAGCTGAGGTCCGCCGACGTTTTCGAAATAGACGTCGATACCCTTGGGACAGGCTTCGCGGAACGCCTTGTGCAGGTCATCGGTTTTGTAGTTGAACGCGGCATCAAAACCAAGCTCGTCACGCAGGAAGGCGACCTTGTCGTCGCTACCGGCGCTGCCGGCCACCCGGCATCCCTTGATTTTGGCAATCTGGCCGACCAGGCTGCCCACGGCGCCGGAGGCGGCGGTGACGAAGACCTGCTCGCCTTCTTTCGGCTGGCCCACATCGAGCAGACCGGCATAGGCAGTCAGCCCCGGCATGCCCAGTACGCCCAGATAGGCGGACAACGGCGCCAGTTCGGGGTCGACCTTGCTCAACGCCGGGAACGGACCGGTTTTGCCTTCGGCAACAAAATAGTTGCGCCAGCCCTGGCCGCTGCTGACGAAATCGCCTTCCTTGAGCGCGTCGCTGTTGGACTTGATGACCTGGCCGACGGCGTGACCGTCAAGGGGCTGATCGATCTGGAACGGGGGCACGTAGGATTTCACATCGTTCATGCGTCCGCGCATGTAGGGGTCCACGGACATGTAGATGTTGCGCACCAGTACCTCGCCCGGGCCCGGCTCGGGCATGCTTTGCTCCACGGCCTTGAAGTTATCGGCGGTGGGCCAGCCCTGCGGGCGCGAGGCCAGATGGATTTCGAGGTTCTTGTCGCTCATCGGGGGTTACTCCTGAGTCTGTGGTTTATTGCTTTGCGCACCATTCTCGCACACACGGCAAGGAATCAGGGATGATGCCTGCGCCGCTGCCAGTCAGGTGATGGTCACGCGGGATTAACGACCGCGCCGGTAAAGTGGCAGGGGTTCATCAGCCGCCGGCTGATAAAACACCGTGAAGCGGTTGAAAGCGGCCAGTGCAGCGTCGCTGTCCTGATCCTCGCGCAGCTCCAGCACGTTGATGCCGCAGCGGTGCATGAAGAACACCTGGTCGATGAGCACGTCACCGACGGCCCGCAGGTCACCGCGGAAGTCGTAGCGCTCGCGCAGCAGTCGGGCGAAGGAATAGCAGCGACCGTCCTTGAATACGGGGAACTCCAGTGCCACGCAGCTCAGGTGCTCGAGATCCGGCGCCAGTTCCTCCAGCGGATCGTCGCCTTTCAGCCGCACGCCAAGGCGGCCATCATGATCAAGCAACTGCTCGCGTTCAGCTTGCCAGCGTGCCCACGGCACGATCATATCCCCGGCGGGCAGGGCGCCTTCCCCGGGGGCATGCTGCCAGGTATCGTCGGTGGCGATGCTGCCGTCACGAATAATCACTGTCATGCGGCTTTCTCCGTGTAGGCGCGCTCCTTGAACGGGGCGTTGCCCACGCGGCGCACGGTGGCCAGGAACGGTTCGTCCTCGTGGCGCAACTCCACGTAGGTTTCAAGGATGCGGGCCAGCGTATTCGCCACCTCTTCCTTGGCCACGGCAGGGCCCAGTACCTTGCCCAGCGAGGCGTCATCGGTGGACGCGCCGCCGAGCTGGATCTGGTACCACTCCTCACCCTTCTTGTCGACGCCGAGAATGCCGATATGGCCCACGTGGTGGTGGCCACAGGCGTTCATGCAGCCGGAAATGTTCAGGCGCAGATCGCCCAGATCATAGAGGTAGTCCAGGTCATCGAACTTTTCGTTGATCTGGCGCGCAATGCCGATGGAACCGGCATTGGCCAGGCTGCAGAAATCCAGCCCGGGGCAGCAGATCATGTCGGTCAGGGTGCCGATGTTGGGCTGGGCGAAGCCGAGCTTGTCCAGATCCTGCCACAGCGAATACAGGTCGCCCTGGCGCACGTCGGTGAGCATCAGGTTCTGGTGATGGGTGGTCCGCACTTCGCCGAAGCTGTAGCGGTCGGCCAGGTCGGCCACGGCGTCCATTTGTTCGGCGGTGGCGTCGCCGGGCGGCTGATCCGGCCCCTTGAGCGAAACGTACACGGCGCGATAGCCGTCGACCTTGTGGCGCACCACATTGCGTTTCATCCAGCGGGCGAAGGCTTCATCGTCCTGCTGGTGCTGTTCGAGGCGGGTGTCGCCGGCCGCTGCGGGGTCGTAATCCGGCGCCGTGAAGAAACCCTTCACCCGCTCGATTTCGGCTTCCTCCAGCTTGAGCCCGGTGTCACGCACATGCGCCCACTCGGCCTCGACCATTTCGGCAAAGTGCTCGGCGCCCAGCGCCTTGACCAGAATCTTGATGCGCGCCTTGTGGATGTTGTCGCGACGTCCGAAGCGGTTATAGACCCGCATGATGGACTCGAGATAGGTCAACAGATCCTGTTTGGGCAAATACTCGCGAATCACTGCGCCGATAATCGGTGTACGCCCCAGGCCACCGCCCACCAGGATGCGGAAACCGGTCTCGCCGTCCGGCCCGGGCACCAGCTGTATGCCGATGTCATGCACCTGAACCGCGGCACGGTCGTTCTGCGCGCCGGTGACGGCGATCTTGAACTTGCGCGGCAGGTAGGAGAACTCCGGATGGAAGGTCGACCATTGCCGGATGATCTCGCAGTAGGGCCGCGGGTCCTCAATCTCGTCGCGCGCCACGCCAGCCAGCTGATCCGAGGTCACATTGCGGATACAGTTGCCGCTGGTCTGGATGGCGTGCATTTCCACGGAGGCCAGATCGGCCAGAATATCGGGCACATCTTCCACTTTGGGCCAGTTGTACTGGATATTCTGGCGTGTACTGAAGTGGCCGTAATTCTTGTCGTAGGTGCGCGCGATGTGCGCCAGCATGCGCAGCTGCCGTGACGAGAGCAGGCCGTAGGGGATGGCCACACGCAGCATGGGCGCGTGAATCTGGTAGTACAGGCCGTTCATCAACCGCAGCGGCCGGAATTCCTCCTCACTGATCTTGCCGTCCAGGTAACGACGGGTCTGATCGCGGAATTCCGCTACGCGCTGATCGACGATCGCCTGGTCATGTGCATCGTACTGGTACATATTCTTTCCCGGATGTTTTCCAAACAGGCCTTCAGGCAAGCGCTGATCTGTTGGTCGGGCCTCAGCGTTGCCTTAAAGGTGTGCAATGTAACAGTTTGGCCCTTATGCGGGAAAGTAATGAATGAGCATATCCATAGAAACAAAAGGATTCAGGAAACCCGCGGCTTCCGGCTGGAACAGCGTCGGTTTCCGGTTTCAAGGCTTTCGGGTTTCCGCTCACCTGAAGCCCTTCGGTTTTATTTTCTTGCCGCCGTCAGGTCGGATACTTCGGCGAGCAGATCATTGATCAGTGCCTGGCGCGCTTCCCGGCCCGGGGTGTCCATGATGCCGCGCACGCGGTGCGGGTCGAGGTGGTCGGCGAACATGTGGATGAAATCGAACATATAGCGGCGCAGAATCATGCCCCGGCGAAAGCCGATCCAGGTGGTGCTGTGGTCGAACAGGTGGCTGGCGTCAATGGCCCGCAGGTCACTGTCGGCCACCGGGTCCCAGGCCATGCGGGCGACGATGCCCACGCCCAGGCCCAGGCGCACATAGGTCTTGATCACATCGGCGTCGACCGCGGTGAGCACCACGTTGGCCTCGAAACCACCGGCGTTGAACGCCTGATCCAGCTTGGAGCGCCCGGTGAAGCCGAACACGTAGGTGACGATGGGGTGCTCGGCCAGTGCCTCCAGGGTGAGCTGCGGCATGCTGGCAAGGGGGTGGTCCGGCGGCACCAGCACCGCCCGGTTCCAGTGATAGCAGGGCATCATCAACAGGTCTTCAAAAAACTCCATGGCCTCGGTGGCGATGGCGAAGTCGACTTCGCCCCGGGAGGCCCACTCGGCGATCTGCATGGGGGTGCCCTGGTGGATATGCAGCGCCACCTCGGGATAGCGTTCCTTGAAACGGCTGATCGTGGCGGGCAGGGCATAACGCGCCTGGGTATGCGTTGTGGCCAGGCTCAGGCTGCCCCGGGTTTCGTCCCGGAAGTCGGCCGCGATGCGCTGGATGTTATCGCTTTCGCGCAGCATCTTGCGCGCGATCTCGATGATCGCGCCCCCGGCCGGGGTGATGCTGGAAAGGTGTTTGCCGTTGCGCTCGAAGATCAACAGCCCCAACTCGTCCTCAAGCAGGCGAATCTGCTTGCTCACGCCGGGTTGTGAAGTAAACAGTGCCTCCGCGGCTGCGGTCACGTTGAGTTCGTGATCGGCGACTTCCACGATGTAGTGCAGCTGGCGCAGTTTCATGCTGGCTCCGCGAGATACGGGTGGCGTGAGTTTGTTATTCTCGTTATGCCTGAAAATATAGGCAAATATTCTTTTTGTTTCTAGCGCGGGCTTGTTAAGGTGCGCGCTGGTCCGCCCTGTGATCAGGGCACACGTCACCGGACAGTCTGTACAGCGGAGGAAGCATGAGCAAGAGCACCGTGGGCGAGAAGCTGCAGGCCCGCATCGATACTGCGGCCGAACTGCTGCGTAAAATCGAGCGCGACCACCAGCCGGCCGGGCTGGCCAACAGTTTCGGCGCCGAAGATATGGTGCTCATGGACCTGGTCTGCAAGTACGCGCCGGGCATCCGCATTTTCACGCTGGATACCGGGCGGCTGAACGAGGAAACCTGTGCCCTGAACCAGCGCGCGCGCGATCATTACGGCGTGCAGGTAGAAACGTATTTTCCCGATGCGGCGCAGGTCGAGGCCTTTGTGCAGGAGCGTGGCATCAATGCCTTTTACGAGAGCGTGGATAACCGCAAGCAGTGTTGCCATATTCGCAAGGTTGAACCGCTGCAGCGCGCGCTCAGCGACAAGCAGGCGTGGATTACCGGCCTGCGCCGCGAACAGTCACCCACGCGCACCGATCTGGGTGATTATGAATGGGATGAGGGTAACGGCCTGCACAAGTTCAACCCGCTGATTGAATGGAGCCACGAGGACGTATGGGCTTACATCAAGGCTTTTGAAGTGCCGTACAACGAACTCCATGACAAGGGCTACCCGAGCATTGGCTGCGCGCCGTGCACCCGTGCGATCACCGTGGGTGAAGACCTGCGTGCCGGGCGCTGGTGGTGGGAGAATCCGGAAAGCAAGGAATGCGGCCTGCATGTGAAATCGGCCTGAGGGCTGGCTGGCCTTGCTCTCCCCCTTGCGCGATAGCGGAAGGGGGAGCTGGAGGGGGATTGTGGCGGTATTGCCGGGGTTTGTTTGATCCCCCCTCGGTCCCCCCTTCCCGCATTCGCGGCAAGGGGGGAGGTATTCTCTCCCCCTTGCGGCCCCCGACCGCTTGATACACTGGCCCGCATGACACAATCGAACGGACGTAGCCGACGCTGATGGATTATTTCCCGGTCTTCCTTCGCCTCAAGGGCGAACCCTGTCTGGTGGTGGGGGGCGGCGAGGTGGCCGCGCGCAAGGCCGAGGCGTTGCTCAGGGCAGGGGCCCATGTCCATGTAGTGGCCCCGGCGCTCAGTGATGAAGTCGCCGGTCTGGTCGATGCGCGCAAGCTCACGCATCGCAAGGCCCGCTTCCACTTCTGGCAGGTGCGCGGTTATCGTCTGGTGGTTGCCGCCACCGACGACATGGCTACCAATCGCCGCGTCTACACGGCCTGCCGCAAGCGTAATATCCCGGTCAACGCGGTGGACGCGCCGGATCTGTGCACCTATATCACGCCGGCCATTGTGGATCGTTCCCCCTTGTTGATTGCCATTTCCAGTGGCGGCGATGCGCCGGTGCTGGCGCGCATGTGGCGCGCCCGGCTGGAAGGGATGATTCCCGCCGCCTACGGCCGGCTGGCGGCGCTCGCCGGGCGCTTCCGTTCGCGCGTCAAGGACTCGGTACCGGGTTTTGATCGTCGCCTGCGCTTCTGGGAGCAGGTCTTTGAGGGCCCGGTGGCTACCCGCATGCTCGCCGGGCAGGAGCCGGCTGCCGAGGCGGCGCTGGAGGAGACGCTGGCGCAGGCGGCAGAAGACGCACAGACGCCGCTGGGCGGCGAGGTGTACCTGGTTGGCGCCGGACCCGGCGATCCGGATCTGCTCACCTTGCGCGCGCTGCGCCTGATGCAGCGTACCGATGTGGTGTTGTACGACCGTCTGGTGACGCCCGGCATCCTTGATCTGGTACGCAAGGATGCCGAACGGATCTATGTGGGTAAGCGGCGGAACCTGCACACCTTGCGCCAGGAGGGCATTAACGAGCTGCTGGTGCGCCTGGCGCGGGAAGGCAAGCGTGTGCTGCGCCTCAAGGGCGGTGATCCGTTTATTTTCGGACGGGGTGGCGAGGAGATCGCCAGCCTGGCCGAAGAGAAAATCCCTTTCGAAGTGGTGCCGGGTATTACTGCCGCTTCGGGTTGTGCCGCCTATGCCGGCATCCCGCTGACGCACCGTGATTACGCGCACTCGTGCCAGTTCGTCACCGGCCACCCGGCCAGCAACGGCGAAATCGATCTGGACTGGCCATCACTGGCCCGTCCAGGCCAGACAGTGGTCTTCTATATGGGCCTGCAGGGCTTGCCGATCATGTGCCGGGAACTGATGGCCCACGGGTTACCCGCCAGCCATCCCGCAGCCCTGGTCCAGCAGGGCACCACCGCCGCCCAGCGCGTGCTCACCGGCACCCTGGAGACCCTGCCGCGCATGGCCGAGGAACACGAGGTCCGGGCCCCCACCCTCACCATCGTCGGCGAAGTAGTACGCCTGCGCGATTCCCTCGCCTGGTTCACCGGCGACCAGACCGTAACAGACGTCTTCGGCACCCGAGAGAACCAACCCTGAGCACAAAAAAGGGCCCCGAAGGGCCCTTTTTCACTATCTGCAAAGGTGCGGCGCGAACTCCTCAACCATCGCCAACCTCCCTGCCTTCCCGCGCCTTAACTACTTAATACTTAATACTTAATACTTAATACTTAATACTGCCTTCCCTCAATCATCCCCACCAAAAATCCCCAACAGGTGCAGCAGGCTGAGGAACAGATTGTAGATGGACACAAACAGCGTGACCGTGGCCATGATGTAATTGGTTTCACCGCCAAGCGCCATCTGACTGGTCTGATACAGGATCAGTCCCGACATGAGCAGCACGAACATGGCCGAAACGGCGAGCTGCAGTGCGGGAATGCCGAATACCGCTGCGCCGATGCCGGCGAGGAAAGCGACCAGAATGCCGGCGAACAGAAAGCCGCCCAGGAAACTGAAGTCCTTGCGCGTGCTCAGCGCATACACGGACAGTCCGATAAAGATGGCGCCGGTACCGCCCATGGCCATCATCACCAGTTCGTGGCCGTTACTGAACGCAGTCAGATAAGCGCTGATGATGGGCCCCAGAGTCAGGCCCATGAAACCGGTGAGGGCAAAGATCGAGGCCAGACCCCAGGCGCTGTTACGCAGCATGTTGGTCAGGAACAGCAGCCCGAAGTAGCCGGCCAGGGTAATGATCAGCCCCGGATGCGGCAGCGACAGGGCCATGGAAATGCCCGCGGTCACGGCGCTGAAGAGCAGCGTCATGGACAGCAGCATGTAGGTATTACGGATCAGGCTGTTGGTCTCGATGGTTTTTGCTTGCGAGCGTGCAACAGTCGTGGCGTCCTGTGTCATCGCGTGTGGTCCTCCCGGATGGCGATTGATCGACGCGCCAAGAGTAGCATTGTGCCGGGGTGGAGCCAATGGGGGCGGGGTTTTGAGTTTTCAGTGTTCAGCGCTGTCGGGGGCTTCGTTATGCAGGGAGCTGCACAGACGCCACCGGCGATCCGGAAGGTACCGGGGAGGGCGGGAATTCCGATGGCGAGAAGGTTGACGGGAAACGCACCCATCAGCTTCCA
>SLLK01000203.1 GCA_007134115.1 Gammaproteobacteria bacterium
CGCTGGTGGATGCGGCGGCCCCCTCACTAAGGAATAACGCATGACGCGGAAAACAACCATTCTGGTGACCGGTGCCGCCGGCTTCATCGGTGCCCGGGTCACCGCGGCCCTGGCGGCTCACAGTGAGCACCGGGTGGTGGCTGTTGATGTGGCAAGGGCGCCCGGCGTGTTGCCGGCCAATGTCCACAGCGAGGTCATGGATATTCGTGACCCCGGGCTGGGCGCGCTGCTGCGTGACCACACAGTGCGGCGCGTGGTGCATCTGGCCTCGGTGGTCACGCCGCCGCCCGGGATGACTCGCGCCGAGCAGGAAGACATTGATATAGGCGGCACCCGGAACCTATTGTCCGCCTGTGTGGGCGCGGGGGTGGATCATATTACTGTCACCAGTAGCGGCGCGGCCTACGGCTATCATGCGGACAATCCGGTGCCCTTGCAGGAACACCATCCGCTGCGCGGCAATGCGGCCTTTGCCTACGCCGACCACAAGCGCCGCATAGAGGTCATGCTGGCCGACTATCGCGCCCGGCATCCGGAACTGCGGCAGCTGGTGCTGCGCCCCGGCACCGTACTGGGGCCCACGGTCAACAACCAGATTACGGCCATGTTCGAGCGGCCGTTCCTGCTTGCCATCGCCGGGCATGACAGCCCATTCGTGTTTATTCATGACCAGGATGTGGTCAATATCATCGCCCTGGGCGTGCTTGAGGCGCGCAGCGGCATTTTCAACCTGGCCGGGGACGGTGCCCCGGGAATGCGCGAGCTGGCCCGGCTGCTGGGCCGTCCTCGCCTCCCTGTTCCGGCTGTTCTGGTGCGCGGTGCTATTCGCCTGTTGGGCTTGCTCGGCCGCACTGCCCTGGAGCCGGCCCAGGTTGATTTTCTGCGCTATCGCCCGGTGCTGGATAATACGGCCCTCAAGCGCGACTTCGGCTACGTGCCTGCGATGAGCAGCCGCGAGGTATTCCTCGACTGGGCGCGTCAGCGCGGACTGCTGACCGGTGGGGACAAGGCGCATGGCTGAATTGTTCGTTGAGGTGGCGGGCTGGCCGCTGCTGTTGCTGCTATTGATTGTGTTCGGCGCCTACACCACCCAGGCGATCACCGGCTTCGGCAGCATCATCATCGCCCTGGCCCTGGCGGCCCACCTGTACCCGGTCATCGAGCTCCTGCCGGTGCTGGTGGCGCTCAATGTGCCTTTGTGCCTGTATTTCGTGCTCAGGCACCGGCAACACCTGCAAGGGCGACTGCTGCTGTTCGAGGTATTACCCTGGATGGCGGCGGGGCTGGGTACAGGGCTGCTGTTGTTCGGGCTGATTCGCGGCCAATGGCTGGAGCAATTGTTCGGCTTGCTGGTGGTGGTGCTCGCCGCCTGGGAGTTGTGGCGCGCGCGTCACCCGGGAGGCCTGCCACCGCCGGCCCATGCGCCCACCATGCGTGCCAGCCTCGGTGCGGCCGGGGTCATTCACGGCCTGTACGCCTCCGGTGGTCCGTTGCTGGTATATGCCCTGTCGCGTCAACGCTTGTCGCCGGCGGCGCTGCGCTGCAGCCTGATGTGCGTGTGGCTGGTGTTCAACGCCACGCTGGTGGGCGTCTATGCCTGGCGAGGGATGTGGACGCCCCAGGCGCTGATGCAGACTGCCCTGCTGTTGCCCGCCATTGCGCCGGGGATCGTGCTGGGGGAATATTTGCACGCGCGCCTGTCGGTGCGCACTTTCCATCTTCTGATACAGATGCTGCTGGTGGTGTCGGGGTTGGCGCTGATCATCGGCACCGGGGGAGAATGAATACCATGAGTGAGCAAGCGACCATTATTGATCGCAGCAATCGTTTCGCTGTGATCGGCGCCGGCCCGGCAGGACTTGCGGCCGCGCGCAACCTGCAGCGCTTTAACGTGGCCTTTGATGGTTTTGAGGCGCATGAAGATGTGGGTGGGCTGTGGGACATAGACAACCCGCGCAGCACAGTCTATGAATCCGCTCACCTGATTTCCTCGAAGCAGATGACCGAGTTTGCCGAGTTTCCAATGCCCCCGGAGACGCCCGATTATCCCGATCATGCGCATTTGCGCGAGTACTTCCGTGCTTATGCCCTTCACTTCGATCTTTACGCCCATTATCGCTTTTCAACCGCCGTCGCCCGGGTGTGGCCCGAAGATGAGGTGGCGTCGTACTGGCTGGTGCAGACCGACAGCGGCGAAGTTCTGCGCTATCGCGGTGTGTTGATCGCCAACGGCACGCTTTCCGAACCCAATGTCCCGGTGTTCAGCGGCCGGTTTGCCGGACGTCTGATGCACAGCAGTGAGTACAAGTCTGCCGCTGTATTCAATGACCAGCGGGTGCTGATTGTGGGTGCCGGCAACAGTGGCTGCGATATCGCCGTGGATGCCGTGCACCGCGCACAGCGGGTGGATATGAGCTTGCGCCGGGGTTACCACTTTGTGCCCAAGTACATGCTGGGCAAACCGGCCGACCAGCTCGGCGGCGCGCTGCCGTTACCGCGTCCCGTCAAGCAACGCCTGGACCGCTTTCTGCTGCGTCTGTTCACCGGCGACCCGGTGCGTTTCGGCTTTCCACCACCCGATCACAAGCTGTACGAGTCTCACCCCATCGTCAATTCGCTGGTGCTGTATTATGCTGGCCATGGCGACCTGCGGATTCGTGGTGACGTCAGCCGCTTTGATGGCCATACAGTGCATTTTGTGGACGGCAGCACCGCGGATTACGATCTGGTGCTGCTGGCTACCGGATACAAGCTGCACTATCCGTTTATCGACCGGGATCACCTCAACTGGCGCGATGCGGCGCCGGACCTGTTCCTCAACGTGTTTCATCCGCGCTACGACAATGTGTTCGTGCTGGGCATGGTGGAGGCCACCGGTCTGGGCTGGCAGGGCCGCTACGAACAGGCGGAGATGGTCGGCCGTTTCCTGCGTGCCCGGGATGACGGCTCACCGGCGGCTGACCGGCTGCGCCGGCGCAAGGCGCAAGACCGTCCCGACCTCAGCGGTGGCTTCAGTTACCTGAAGCTTGATCGCATGGCCTACTACGTGCACAAGGACAGCTATCTGCGTGAGGTCCGTCGAGTCAATCGATCGCTGGCCGGCTGATACACGCGCCGCCGGCCAGATCATATGTTGACATAACAGTCATCGCGTCTTACGTTGGAGTTATAGCAAATAGCCTGACCGGTGCCGCCCATGTCTTACAGCCTGCCGCTGGACCTGAATGTGATCCAGACCTTGCGCGAATTGCCCGCCGGGGGTGAGCGGCTGGTGGGCAGACTGGTGCATGTTTATCTTGAGGATGCGCCGGACAATATCGACGCCCTGCATGCGGCGCTTGAAAAGGACGATGCAGGCGCCGTCGCCTTTGCCGCGCACAGCCTCAAGTCCAGCAGCGCCAATCTGGGCGCCCGGCGCATTGCGGCACTGGCGGCGGAGGTGGAGCAGAGCGCACGCAGTGGCTCGCTCGCCGGCTGCGAGCAGCGTCTGCGTGACATCCGCGCGGCTTATGCGGATGTGCGGCAGGAGCTGCTGCAGCTCGCCGAGTGAGTCCGCGCTGCCCTGTCAGTCTGCGTAGCGGGTCCAGTCGTGGCTGTCATCACCGAACACCAGGAAATACGGGTTGAGGACCGATTCCCCCTTGTTGTAGCGCAGCGGCTCTCCCTGCAGGTCGGTGACATGGCCGCCTGCCGCCTCCACCACGGCATGCGCTGCGGCCGTATCCCACTCGCTGGTCGGCCCCATGCGCGGGTAGATATCCGCTTCGCCTTCGGCGACCAGGCACAGCTTGAGTGAACTGCCGATCGAGCGCACCGTGTGTTCACCCATGGCCTCAAGATACTGTGCCAGTTCCGGTGTTTTGTGACTGCGGCTGGCGACTGCGGTTTTGGGCCCTTCGCCCAGGCGGCGCGCCTTGATCGGCTGTGGCGTGCCGTCAGGCTCCACGCGCCATGCGCCGCCATCGCGCGTGCCGTAATAGACCATCCCGGTCACCGGTACGGTGACCACGCCGAAGACCGGCTCACCCTGTTCGATCAGGGCAATATTGACCGTGAACTCGCCGTTGCGCTTGACGAACTCGCGGGTGCCGTCGAGCGGATCAACCAGCCAGAAGCGTTGCCACGACAGCCGCTCTCCCGTGTCGATATTCGCCGACTCCTCGGACATGACAGGGATGTCCGGCGTCAGCTCACGCAGGCCGCGCACGATGACCCGGTGGGCGGCCATGTCCGCCAGGGTCAGGGGTGATTCGTCCTTTTTTTCCTCTACCTCGAAATCGGTGTTGTAGATTTCCAGGATAGCGGCACCGGCCTCGTGTGCGATGCTGACTACCGGTTCAATCAGGTCCTGATACGATTGCATGGGTGGTTCTCCCTGACAGTAAATAGCGGGTTATAATTCGTCGCCATGAGCGCAGATCGCCGGCCAACCAATATGCTTGCCGCCGCCGTGGACTGGACACAGGTGGAGACGGTGTTGCTGGACATGGACGGCACCTTGCTCGACCTGCACTTCGATGACTACTTCTGGCTTGAGTACATGCCGCAGCGCTACGCGCAGCAGCACGGATTGACGCTGGCGCAGGCACGCGCTCGCCTGCGGCCCTGGTTTCGCGCCGTCGAGGGCACCCTCGACTGGTATTGCCTGGATCACTGGCACCGTCGCCTGGCGCTGGATCTGGTTGCACTCAAGCACGAGGTGGCGCACAAGATTGCCGTGCTGCCGCATGTGCCCGAGTTTCTCCAGGCGGTGCGCAGGTCCGGCCGGCGTTTGTTGCTGGTGACCAACGCGCATCCCCGCAGCCTTGAACTCAAGGTGGGGCGCACCGGGCTGGACATCTACTTTGATCGACTTGTGTCGTCGCATGAGTTCGGCGCGGCCAAGGAACATCCTGATTTCTGGTCCCGCCTGTGCCGCGACGAACGGGTCGAACCGGCGCGCTCCCTGTTTGTGGACGACAGCCCCGCCGTGTTGCAAAGTGCGCGTCGCTGCGGGGTGGGCCAGGTGGTCGCCATGTGTGCGCCGGACTCGCGCGGCACACTGCGCGAAATTGACGGGTTCCCGGGCATACTTGATTTCCGCGCCTTCACCGGCACGTTGCGCGCAGCCGCCGCGCGTTGATCCGCGTGCGCGCCTTGCGCCCCGGCGCGTGATCGCCGTGGCGGGCTTCAACGTTGCCGCCGGCCGTTACTGCGCCGGCCGCCCGGGCGCCGTGTATCCGGCCGTCCACGCTCGGTGCGCGGCGGGAATACGGGTGGTCGCGGGGTGACCTTGAGTTCCTCGGCAGCCATGTCTGCCGGAATCTTCTGGCCGATATATTCCTCGATTTCCGGCAGCGAGTAGCAGTAACGCTCGCAACACAGCGAAATGGCCTGGCCGGTCGCCCCGGCGCGCGCCGTGCGCCCGATGCGGTGTACGTAATCCTCGGCATCCTGGGGCAGGTCGTAGTTGATGACGTGGGTGACGTCGGGGATGTGCAGCCCGCGCGCGGCAACATCCGTCGCCACCAGTACATCCAGCTGGCCGCGGTTGAACTCGGCCAGTAGACTCTGGCGCTTGCTCTGGGGTACATCGCCCGAGAGTATCGCCGAGTTGAATTCGTTGCCCTTGAGATAACCCTGCAGTTTTTCGCCGTCCCGCTTGGTGTTGACGAAGATCATCACGCGCGCATCCCGCATGCCCGACATCAATCCCAGCAGTACCGGAATCTTTTCGTTATTGGATACGTGATACAGGGTTTGCTCGACCTTGTCGGCGGTGACCTGCTCGCTGTGCGCCGTAATCGGCTCCGGATTGTTCATGTGCTCGTAGGCCAGTTCGGTGACGCGGTAGGACAGGGTAGCCGAGAACAGCATATTGAGCCGCTGCGCCGGTGGCGGCATGCGCCGCAACAGAAAGCGGATATCCTTGATGAAGCCCAGGTCGAACATGCGGTCGGCCTCGTCCATTACCGATACTTCAATGGCCTTGAGGTCAAACACGTGTTGTTTGAAGTAATCGATCAGGCGCCCGGGGGTGCCGATCAGAATGTCCACGCCCGCGGCCAGTTCCTCGCGCTGTGACTGGTAGCCGGTGCCGCCGTAGGCCAGCCCGAGCTTCAGCCCGGTGTGTTTCACCAGCGGCGCGGCGTCACTGTGTATCTGGATGGCCAGCTCGCGTGTAGGCGCCAGGATCAGTGCCCGCGGCTGGGTGGCGCGGCGTTCGGCCGGCGGCTCGCGCGTCAGCAATCGCTGCATGGTTGCGAGCAGGAAGGCTGCTGTTTTGCCGGTACCGGTCTGCGCCTGGCCGGCAACGTCGCGGCCGGCCAGCATTGCCGGCAGCGCCGCGGCCTGGATGGGTGTGCAGTGCGTAAAGCCGGCGTCCGCCACGCCGCGCATCAATTCGGGCGCCAGCGGCAGGCTGTCGAAACGCACATCGCTGAGATGTCGGTTCTCGCTCATCGGCGGGATAATCCTTGTGCCTGGGGTCTGCGCGAAAAGGGGCTTGAAATGTCCCCGTTTTTGGGCTCCAATGACCTTTCTGGTACGCTGTGTCCGCCGGGTCGCACCGGGCGCTCTGGAAGAGTCGGGCGCGGGCTGGTAACAGCGCGTCTGCTGGCGGCTTATTCTGCCTGAACTGTGGCGCTACGTCACTTCACCTTACCGGATATTCCTGCCCGGCTCGCCATCCATGTTCAGACCGCGGGCGAGCAGCAGCCGGCAGGGCATGTGCCGGATCGATTCCGGCAAAGTCTCCAGGGGCAGGCGGCGCGGGCCTCTGCACCACAACGATTTCCAGCGAAAGGTTCCTGACCGGAGGTATTTCGAGTGAGCGAAGATATCAAGCACGTGACCGATGACAGCTTCGAGAGTGATGTTCTCAAGTCCGACACGCCCGTACTGGTGGATTACTGGGCTGAATGGTGCGGTCCCTGCAAGATGGTGGCGCCGGTGCTTGAAGATATCGCCGGCGAATACTCCGGCAAGGTGACAATCGCCAAGCTCAATATCGACGAGAATCCCAATACACCGCCCAAGTTCGGTATCCGCGGTATTCCCACGCTGATGCTGTTCAAGAACGGTAACGTGGAGGCCACCAAGGTGGGGGCCGTGTCCAAATCGCAACTGACGGCGTTTCTGGACAGCAATCTCTAGCATGCGCGGTGTGGTGCGCGGGGGTGGACCCCGCGCTCCGATCATGCTAGTTTTGCGCTCGAACGCGGCTCGTCAAGGTTTACCCCGAGTCCGCCGCCCCTCCTGATAATGACCAGAAGACTGTTGTGCCGCGTGGCCACGCTGCGCGCACATTCCCCGTAACATTGTTTCCCGAGTCACCTACATGAATCTGACCGAACTGAAACAGAAGTCCGCTGCGGAAATCATTGATATTGCGCAGTCGATGGGTGTTGAAGGCACCGCCCGTTCGCGCAAGCAGGACGTGATTTTCGCCCTGCTCAAGAAGATCGCCAAGAACGGCGACGAAATCAACGGCGACGGGGTGCTGGAGATCCTCCAGGATGGCTATGGCTTTCTGCGCTCCGCGGACAGCTCCTACCTGGCCGGCCCCGATGACATCTATGTCTCGCCCAGCCAGATTCGCCGCTTCGCCTTACGCACCGGCGACACCGTGGCCGGGCGCATCCGCCCGCCCAAGGAGGGTGAGCGTTATTTTGCCCTGCTCAAGGTGACCGAAATCAATTTC
Organism: Gammaproteobacteria bacterium; assembly: GCA_007134115.1. Taxonomy (GTDB): domain Bacteria; phylum Pseudomonadota; class Gammaproteobacteria; order UBA5335; family SLRW01; genus SLLK01. The sequence goes on from SLLK01000203.1 coordinate 7,682, forward strand.
GAGCCGCCGGAGAACTCCAGGAACAAGGTGTTATTCGAGAATCTCACCCCGCTGTTCCCCAAGGAGCGTTTGCGACTGGAGCAGGGTAACGGCAGCACCGAGGACCTGACGGCGCGCATCATTGACCTGGTCGCACCCATCGGCAAGGGGCAGCGCGGGCTGATCGTGTCGCCGCCCAAGGCGGGCAAGACCATGCTGCTGCAGAATCTGGCGCAGAGTATTGCCGCCAATGATCCGGACTGTTATCTCATCGTGCTGCTCATCGACGAGCGCCCGGAAGAAGTCACCGAAATGAGCCGCTCAGTGCGCGGCGAAGTGGTTTCGAGCACCTTCGACGAGCCTGCCAGCC
>SLLK01000187.1 GCA_007134115.1 Gammaproteobacteria bacterium
GTCAGCGCCATGCGCACGCGACAACCGGAGCAGGCGCCGGAGACACTGCGACACTACCTGCGCTGCAAGGCGCAGGCCGACGAATACCTGCAGAAAAGCAGCCTGCAGTGGACGATCGCCGCGCCCGGACGTCTCAACAACGACACCCCCTGCGGCACCATACAGGCCGCCGAAACACTGGCTGAAGTCGGTGAAATCCCCCGCGCCGATGTGGCCCATGTGCTGGCCGAAATGCTGGCACTGGACCACACCATCCGCCGGCGCATCGAGTTCATCACCGGCGACACACCGATCCGCGACGCACTGCAGAAGTGATGAACTGACCCGGCACCGCCGCCATGGGAATGCCGGCAAAAAAAACCGCCGCTGAATAGCGGCGGCAAGAGACTCAGGGAGGCTACTCCCCTGTATCCGGGTCTGAACCCGAAACTGGTCCGGCGAAAGGGGCGTGGAAGCTGTTCCCTCACCCGCCTGATCAAGCGCTCACGGCGCTTTCATCCATCCGACATCGGGCGCATTGCGACCACAGATGCCGAGTGACAAAAATGAGTCTATATTGAATATAGACTCGATGGTGGATTTTTTATCATAGCGGATCAAATGGGTCAATCGGGGGCTCTCATCTCGCCGCCGAAAGGGTTACTATTCATGCATCGAAAACAGCCTGACCCCGGAGCACGCACCGCAGGTCAGCCGGATTAACGCAGTGGGGAGCAACGATGACAGCGCATGACACCCGTCTGGCGCGTGCGTTGGCCGACAGCAGCACCGAGGCCAGACCGACCCCGGTCGATGTATTCAGAATGGCCCGCAGGCGCTGGCTCAAGGGGCAGCGCCTGAATCTCGCCGAACTGGCCAAGGAAGCGGGCATCGGCCGCGCCACCCTGTTCCGCTGGGTGGGCAGCAAGGATCTGCTGATGCAGGAGATTCTGTGGTCGCTGTACGAACCCATCTTCCGCGAGGCCGTGGAAGCGGCGGGCGGCAGCGGCCCGGCGCATGTGGTCGAAGTACACCGCCGCGTCATCCGCAACGTACTGCTGGCTGAACCCATGCAGCGCTTCATCAACCAGGACCCGGATTACGCCCTGAGAATCCTCACCAGTTCCAGTACGGTGCTGCACGAACGCACCGTGGCTATCGCCAGGGAACACCTCGAGCAGTGCGTGGAAAAAGGAGAAATCCGGTTGCCCATACCGGCTCATCGCTTTGCCGAAATCATTACCCGGATCAACAAGTCGCTGATGTACGGTGACCAGGCCGACGACTACGCCCAGGCCATTGACGAGGCCGGCACATTGATGGAGATTCTGCTGTCAGGTGGCGCCCGGGTGCAGGAACACGCCTAGGCCGGTAGCCACGGTATCAGCGGCGATACTGCAGAGCCCGTATCGTCAGGTGTACCGGCACATAGATAATCACCGGCCACGCCAGTGTCAGTAGCGCGACGTACAATCGCGGGTCGAGCACGTCCTGCGCCTCACCGAATGGCCCCTCCACCCAGTTGATGTTGCGTTCGGGGTCGGTAAACACCCAGCTCAGCGGCACCACAATCCAGGTCAGCAGCGTCTGCAACAACAACGCACGCCGATCGTAGCCCAGCCGCAGGCAGGCGTATACCGCCACCACCGGCAGAACCACGTGGTACAACGAGAGCAGTCGCGAGGGCAGGGCAACATCATCATCGAACATGTACTGTGTGCCACCGATGGGATGCACCCCGGTGAGCAACGCCACGCCCACATCGAAGGTCCACAGGGTGCCCACGAGCAACACCGAGAGCAGCTGCGCGGAGAACAGCAGGCGATGCTCCAGCCACAGCGCCAGCAATATCAGGAAGCTCGCTACGTTGCACAGCCAGAAGAAATTCTGCGGGCCGTAAATCACCACGTAGGCGGGCGCCCACACCGCGATCCACGCGCTGAAAGCGATTTTGAGCCACAGGGGCAATCGCTGGCCGGTCCTGCTCATGATGCCGATTCTACCGCGATAGCATGCCCCCCGCAGCCTTCAGGACCCGCCACCGGCTTTCTGCAGCCGGTCGCGACATGCCGTATCATCGGCGCAAAATCAACAGGAGGCTACTCATGCGTCATATGAAAGGTGATTTTGTCACCACGCCCCGCGGCCGCTTTCATGTGCGAGACACCGGCGGCGACGGCCAGCCCGTGGTCATGCTGCACGGCTGGCCGGAAGACGGCTATTGCTGGCAACACGTGGCACACCACCTTGATCCGCGCTGGCGCGTGATCGCCCCGGATCTGCTGGGGCTCGGCGACAGCGAGCGCAACCCGGACCAGGATCGCTATCGCAAACAGGAACTGGCCCAGGACGTGGTCAGCGTGCTCGACGAAATGGGCATCGGGGATTTCTTCCTGGTCGGGCATGACTGGGGGGGCGTGGTCGCGCAGGAAGTGGCGGTGGCCATTCCCGAGCGCGTCGGCAAGCTGATCATCATGAACATCGCCCTGATCAACAACCTCAAGGGCAACATGGAGGTCATCGAGAACCTGCGCCAGAAGAGTTCCTTTTTCATCTGGTATCAGCATTTCCAGCAGACGGAGCTGCCCGGCAAGCTGATCCCGGGCAACGAGTCGGCCTGGCTGGGTTACTTCCTGCGCGCGTGGGGTGGCGAATTTCCCGCCGACTCGATGCAGGAATACATCCGCATGTACAGCATCCCGGGCACCCCGGACACCGCCGCCAACTACTACCGCACCATGGGCGAAGACGCCAAACGCTGGGCCACACTGGCCGGGCACAAATACCCCATGCCCGCCCTGTACATCTACGGCAACCAGGATGTGGTGATCACCCCCGATTACCTCAATCACCACGAGGCATGCTTCGAGCAGGTCCGCGTAGCGGAAATCGAGGCCGGCCACTTCCTGCAGGAAGAAAAGCCCGAGCAGGTCGCCCGGGAGATGAACGCCTTCTTCGCGGAATAGCCGCAGGCAAACGCCGATTCATTTCGTCGCAAAGGGCTCAAGGGAAGGGGTGCGCGCCGGGCACGCCAGAAGAATATTGTAAGGACAATCCAAAGCGCGCCATGAAGGTGTGGTTTCCGGGCGCCCGGTGCCCCGGAAACCCGCCTTTCGCTATTCACTGTTCACTATTCACCAGCACAGCAGCCGTATCGGCGACTTCCCGCCGCAACGCTTCAGGCCCGTTAATCCTGATCGCCCCGGCATGGCGCAACAGCCAGGTCCGCAACTGCGCATCGTCATCCACCGTCGCCCGAAGTCGCGCGCGCCTGTCGGCCAGCATTTCAACTTGCTGGTCGGCGCCCAGCGGTAATTCGGCCAGATGCTCGGCGAGCAGGGGCTGTACTTCCAGGTCCACGCGTACCTGTCGGCCACTGCCTGTGAACGGGTAGTGCTCGCGCACCCAGTCATCGAAATCAAAGCCTGGCGGCGGCGCCCCCGGATCATCGAGGATGTCGGCCTCCTGCAATCGATGCAACGGATACTGCGCCACCTGCCCGTCGCCGACCGACACGGCCACCACATAAGGCACGCCCTCGTACAGCAGCAGACCCAGCGGCGCCAGTACAACAGAGCGCCCGGCCGCTTCCGGACCGGGTGGCATCCAGCGCGCACGACACTGTCGCCCGCGTACCAGACATTCGTAGATACGGGTAATCACCCGCAGATCCGGCTCCGGCAAACGCGGCACATCGCCGCGCGCCGCCATCACGATACGCACGGGCGGCGGGCAGCCGGAGGCATCCCAGCTCACGGTGCGGTCCGCGGCGCGGAAATACCCGCTCAGGCAATCACGCAACGACTGCGGCAGGGAGCGCTCGGCAATCGCCTCCAGCAGGCGAAAAGCTGCCGCCGCCGGCACTTCCATCGCCGGCAGGCCGAAACCGTGCCGGGCCTCGCGCGCCCAGCTCCAGCCATACGGCCGGTTGCGCTGATCCAGCAACAGCGGGAACACGCGCGAGAGTTTCTTCAGGTCACGCTGGACTGAACGCAAGTCCACCCTGAAGCCCTCTTCACGCAGACAGTGCTGCAGCGTGGCTGCGTCAATCTTGCGCGGCTCGCGTGGCATATGCCTGAGCATGGCCCACTGGCGCAACAGGGTTTCACTCATCAGCGCCTCCGACTGGTCAACGACACAGAACACCCCTTCCGGCAACCTGCATGCGACATATCCTGTCGTCTGCCTGACATAAGATGAGGGATTAACGTGTTCTCCGGGGGAAGGGGCATGTATCTGGATTGGGTACTCAGAGACTTCAAAGGGAAGATCATCTTCCCGCACTCTGCCCAATGGCAAGCGCCATTCGACGAAAGCAGCCGCGCGCGCGCCGAACGGAACAATAAGCAGGCGCTGGATCTGCTGGAAAGCCTGGCCGAGGAACAGATGCTGGAAGCCCGGGTCAATCTGGCCGGACTGCTCTCGTGCGGCGCACACGATGTGCCGGAGGACATGCAACGGGCGCGGGAACTGGCCGATCTGTGCGAGGAACCCCTGATGTATGCCGCGGGCAGGGATTGTGCCGATGCGCTTTACGTACTCTACATTTTCAGCCGCTGGCGCGAACCGGGGCGGCCCGGGGCGTCCCGTGAGGCCGGCCTGCGGCGTGCGGCAGTGATGGGCCATCCACAGGCATTACGCGAACTCTGGGTATGGCAGGGCATCGAGCGCGGCGCCAGCCGCGCGCGGGATCAGATGCTGTTCCGCGCCGCACGCTACGGCAACAACGCCAGCAAGTACCGGCTTGCCTGTCACCTGCTGGGCGGTGAAGCCGGACTGGCGGATTACAGCGTGGCCCTGCACTGGTTACGGCTGGCCGCCGCCGAGGGCAACGCGCCGGCCGCGCGGGCACTTGACCGCTTGCTGGAATGGCTGGGCGACGAATCCCCTGAGGAACATGACCACCGCATCCGCGGCATCGGACAAACCCCGCTACACGCTCAGGTCAACTAGATCGGACCCCCCCCTCGCCAGCCACTTGGCGGGGACTTGATCCAGATCAAGCTTTCCCCGTCCTGCTTTGCTAGTTTAGACACGGACACATGCAATGCATCATGGCGGCGGGTACGCCACTGTGGGCATTTTCTTTGCGGGGGAACAACAATGAAAGACGATAAACCCACGGGCGCCATTCTGGTGGTGACCGTGCTGGCCATTGTGATCCTGATCTCGTGGTTTGGCATGTACGGCATATTCCTCGGGAGGGTTTGATCCATGGCCGATAACAACAGCGCACATCACGCCGTCGAGCGTTTCGAAAAAATCTGGATCATGTTGTCTCTGGTCTTGCTCGTGATCTTTGTATCACTGGTGTTCTACGCCGTGTCCATACACGGCGCGCATATCGGACATGCGGAGCCGCGCCAGGATCCGCAAAAAATTCTGGCCATGCCCGAGTTTGCCGATCCCGGCGTGGTGCAGACCGGCCCCAACAGCTACCAGGTCAATATGGTGGCGCAGGCCTTCAGTTTCATCCCCGGCGATATTGAGGTGCCCGAGGGCGCCGAGGTGACCTTCCGCATGACCAGCCGGGATGTGATTCACGGCTTCCAGGTACGCGGCACCAATATCAACGTGGAGCTGATTCCGGGGGATATCGCCAGCCTCACCTACACCTTCGACCGGCCCGGCGAATACCTGATCATCTGTAATCAGTACTGTGGGGTTGCCCACCAGAACATGCTGGGCAAGATCCACGTCGGTGAGACAGACGCCGAACAAGTCGCCGGGACCGACGACGAACCTGCCGAAGCGCCCGCCGCCGACGCCTGGATGGCAGACGCGGAACGCGCCTGGAACAGCCAGTGCGCGGCCTGTCACGGACGCGACGGCAGCGGGGCGCGAGGCGCTTTCCCGCCGCTGGCCGACGGCCATGCACCGGCGCTGGTGGCCGGCGATGGCGGTCGTGAATATCTCATCAACGTGGTGCTCTACGGACTGGCGGGCGCCATCGAGGTCGACGGTGTCAGCTACCGCGGCATGATGCCCGGCATGGCACGCCTTTCAGACGAAGACATCGCCGCCGCGCTCAATCACAGCCTGCACGCCTGGGGCAACGCCGATGAGCTGCCGGATGCGTTCGCGCGTGTCACCTCAGATGAAGTCGCGCAGCAACGCGACCGCGGGCTGAGCACGGGCGACGTACTCGAACAACGCAAGGCCCTTGGGCTGGACTGATCAGAGGGAGTAACAACTGATGGCGAATACCTTGAAAGCGAACGTGCCTGCCGGCCGCGCCCATGAAGGCGCGCCGGAGCGCCGCGTCACTCTTGCCTTCCTCGGCGTGGGCCTTCTGGCCATGCTGGTCGGCTTTCTGCTCGGCCCGCCGCAGGCACTCAACTACGCCGGCATCAACATCTATGACTACCTGCCGCTGAGTTCCTACTATCAGGGACTGACCCTGCACGGGGTGCTGATGGCGCTGGTGTTTACCAGCTACTTCATCTGCGGGCTGCTGCTTTATCTGCCCGCCCGTGAACTGGGTATGCGCCCGCGCATGCCGGGCGCCTGGGCCGCCTTCTGGTTGATGACGGTGGGTACGGTACTGGCCGGCGCGGCGATGATCGCCGACACCAGCAACGTCCTGTACACCCTGTATCCGCCGATGCAGGGCCATCCGGCCTTCTACCTGGGGCTGGCCATGGTGGTAGTCGCCACGCTGGTGGTGGCTTACCTGACCTGGGATATGTACCTGGCCTGGCATCGCGCCAACCCCGGTCAACCCACGCCCCTTGTGACCTACATGAGCCTGGTCACCTGGATCATGTGGGCCATTGCCTCGGTGGGCCTCGCGGTGGGCGTGGTGTTCCTGCTCCTGCCCTGGTCACTGGGCTGGATCGACGGCGTGGATCCGCAACTGTTCCGTACGCTGTTCTGGTACACCGGGCACCCCATTGTGTATTTCTGGCTGCTGCCGGCCTATGTGGCGTGGTATGCCATTGTGCCGCGCCAGGGTGGCGGCAAGCTGATTTCCGATCCCATGGCCCGGCTGGTATTTTTGATGTTCCTGCTGTTCTCTATTCCGGTGGGCTTTCATCACCAGTACGCTGACCCCGGCATCCCCATGGCGTGGAAACTGGTGCACAACATCACCACCGCCTTTGTCGCCATCCCCAGCCTGATTACCGCCTTCACGGTCGCCGCTTCGCTGGAGAACGGCGGTCGGGCGCGCGGCGGCAAGGGCTGGTTCGGCTGGATCGGCGCGTTGCCGTGGAAGAATGCCGCTTTCACCGCCTCGGTGCTGGCCATGGTGACCTTCATTTTCGGCGGCGCCGGCGGCATGGTCCTGGCCAGCTTCAATCTCAACCTGGTGGTACACAACACCGCCTTTATTCCGGGCCATTTCCACATCACCGTGGGTACCGCCGTCACCATGACGTTCATGGGTCTGGCCTTTGTGCTCATACCGCATCTCAGCGGGCGGGCCCTGCGCGCGCCCAAAGCCGCGTTGACCTCGGTATGGCTTTGGTTTGTGGGCATGATGATCTTCGCTGTCGGCATGCACTGGCAGGGCATTCTCGGTGTGCCGCGGCGCTCCAAGATATCGGACATGTCGCCGGAGCTGGCTGATGTCTACGCCAACGCGGCATTCCCGGCCATGCTGTCCGGGCTGGGCGGGCTGATCCTGTTCGTCGCCGGCGCGCTGTTCTTCTACGTGATGATCGGCACGCTACTGCGTCGACGCACTGCGCAGACACCGCCCGACGTCGAGTTCACCGACACCGTGTCGGGACCTTATGAAGCCGACGGCACACCCAAGCGCCATGTCATGCTCATGGAACGGCTGGGCCTGTGGACCCTGCTGACCATCGTCCTGGTGGCGGTTGCCTACGCGCCGACCATCATCGACCAGGTCAGTGGCTACGTCGGGGTTCCCGGCATGCGGCTCTGGTAGACAACCGCCACGCAAAAGCCCCCCGCGTCGTCGACGCGGGGGGCTTTTTTGCGTTCCGGCCCTGACACTGTGCAGCAGGCGCTCAGCCCGCTTCGGGCACCCAACCGTCCAGCGCCCGGCGCAC
>SLLK01000110.1 GCA_007134115.1 Gammaproteobacteria bacterium
CAGCCCCGACCGCCCCTTGCGTCCGGGCGGTGGCGCAGGTCGCCCGGCAAACGGTCGCGCCCGGCCCGGTTGCTTCGCAAACGCCTCGAACGTCGTACGATCCCTGCGTGTGGTCAGCACTCTGGTGCCATTCCGGTCCAATCCGGATTGGCCCGTTGCCGTGGTTATCCGTTATAGTTCCCGGCTGAACAATTCCGCGCCACCGGGCGCTTCATCAACGCACAGGGCATTGCCAGTATGATCGGAAAACTGATCACCACCATGATGGGTAGCCGTAACCGCCGCATCCTCAAGGCGATGTGGCGCAAGGTGGCCAGGATCAATGCCCTGGAGCCCGAATACGAGTCGCTGTCCGACGACGAACTCAAGGCGCTGACTACCGCTTTTCGGCAACGACTGGACGACGGCGAGGCCCTTGACAGCCTGTTGCCCGAGGCTTTTGCCGCGGTGCGAGAAGCGAGTCGCCGCACCCTGGGTTTGCGCCATTTCGACGTGCAGATGGTGGGTGGTATTGCCTTGCACGAAGGGCGTATTGCGGAAATGAAGACCGGCGAGGGCAAGACCCTGGCCGCCACCCTGCCGGCCTATCTGAACGCGTTGACCGGCAAGGGTGTGCACGTGGTGACGGTCAACGAATACCTCGCCGCGCGTGACGCGGAATGGATGGGCGAGGTCTACGAGGCGCTGGGTATGAGCGTCGGTGTGATCCGCAACGGGCAGGACCCGGCGGAAAAGCGCGAGGCCTATCAGGCCGATATCACCTATGGCACCAATAATGAATTCGGTTTTGATTTCCTGCGCGACAACATGGCGCTGTCCACTGCCGACCGTGTACAGCGTGATCTGCATTTCGGCATTATCGATGAGGTGGATTCCATCCTCATCGACGAGGCCCGCACGCCACTGATCATATCGGGCGCTACACAGGAAAATACCGAGCTCTACCAGCGCGTCAACAAGCTGGTCCCGCAGCTCAAGCCGGAAGAGGAAGAGGGCGACGGCGGGGACTTCACTGTCGACGAGAAGAACCGCAGCATATTTCTTACTGAGGCGGGCCATCAGCACGTGGAATCGATGCTGGTGGAGAACGGTCTGCTGGAAGAAGGTGAGAGCCTGTATGACGCCGGCAATCTGAACATGATGGCGCACGTGACCTCGGCGCTGCGCGCGCACTGGCTGTTTCAGAAGGATGTGCACTACATCGTGCGCGACAGCCAGATTGTTATTGTGGACGAGTTCACCGGGCGTACGATGCCGGGCCGTCGCTGGTCGGAAGGTCTGCACCAGGCGATCGAGGCCAAGGAAGGGCTGGCGATCCAGAGCGAGAACCAGACGCTCGCCTCCATTACCTTCCAGAACTTCTTCCGCATGTACGACAAGTTGTCGGGCATGACGGGTACGGCGGATACCGAAGCCTTCGAGTTCCAGAGCATTTACGGCCTGGAAGTGGTGGTGATTCCCACGCACCGGCCCATGATCCGCCAGGACCTGCCCGACCAGGTGTTCATGACGGCGGCTGAAAAATACGAAGCGGTGGTTGAGGATATAGCCGATTGCCAGCAGCGGGGTCAGCCGGTGCTGGTGGGCACCACGTCCATTGAAATCTCCGAGCACCTTTCGCGTGAGCTGGACAACCGCAAGATCAAGCATGCTGTGCTCAACGCCAAACAGCATGAGCGCGAGGCGGAAACCATTGCCCAGGCCGGTCGGCCGGGCAATGTGACGATCGCCACCAACATGGCCGGGCGTGGCACCGATATTGTGCTTGGCGGCAATCTCGAAGCCGAACTCCGCGAGCTCGACAACCCGGATGAAGCCACCGTGGAGCGCGTGCGCGAGCAGTGGCGGGAGCGCAACCAGCAGGTACTCGAAGCCGGCGGGCTGCACATCATCGGTACCGAACGGCACGAATCGCGGCGGGTGGATAACCAGCTGCGCGGACGTTCCGGACGCCAGGGCGACCCCGGCTCCAGCCGCTTCTACCTGTCGCTGGAGGATGATCTGCTGCGTATCTTCGGCTCCGGCAGGGTGGCCGCCCTGATGCAGCGCATGGGTATGGAAGAGGGCGAGTCCATTGAGCACCCGTGGGTCACCCGCGCCATCGAGAATGCGCAGCGCAAGGTCGAGGGGCATAACTTCGATATCCGCAAGCAATTGCTGGAATACGATGATGTGGCCAACGATCAGCGCAAGGTGATTTATGAGGAGCGCCGGGAGCTGCTCGAAGAGGAAGATATCTACGAGACGATCGAGGCCATCCGCGACGATGTGGTCAACGATGTGATTGATGGCTACATGCCGCCGGGCAGTATTGACGAGCAATGGGATACGGAAGGCCTGGAAGAGGCGTTGCGGCGGGAGTTCCATGTTGAGCTGCCGATTGCCCGGTGGCTGGAAGAGGATGAGTTGCTTACCGAAGGCGGCGTGCGTGAACGCGTGTTTGAAGAGGTTCGGCGACAGTACGAGGAAAAGGCCGAAGCGGTGGGCCCCTCGGTGATGCGTCAGCTGGAAAAGTCGGTGATGCTGCAGGTGCTGGATAATCTCTGGCGCGAGCATCTGGCGGCCATGGATTATCTGCGTCAGGGTATCGGACTGCGTGGCTTTGCCCAGAAGAATCCCAAGCAGGAATACAAGCGCGAGGCCTTCGGCATGTTTACGGAGATGCTGGACCGGCTCAAGCATGACACCGTGACCTTGTTGCAGAAGATCCAGCTGCGTGCCGAGGAAGATGTGCAGGCGGTGGAGCAGCAGCGTCGCCAGCCCACGCAGTTAAGCTACCGGCATGCGCAGAGCTCCGCCATGGCGGAGCCGGCGCGGCAGGCTGCCGAAGCGGGCGGTGGCGGTGCAGGGGCGCAGCCCTTCGTGCGCGAGCAGCGCAAGGTCGGCCGCAATGAACCGTGTCCCTGTGGCTCGGGCAAGAAGTACAAACACTGTCACGGACGTCTGAGCTGATGGCCACGGGGGCAGGGACCCTGCCGCCATTGCATCCGGTGGCCGGCCTGCGGCTGGGGGCGGTCAGCGCCGGTATCCGCAAGCCGGGGCGGCCGGATCTCACCCTGTTGACCCTGCCTGAAACAGCCGCAGTGGCCGCGGTGTTTACGCGCAATGCTTTTCGTGCGGCGCCCGTGATTGTTGCCGAAGAACACCTGACCCTGGCGGTACCTCGTGCGCTGCTGATTAACACCGGTTACGCCAATGCCGGCACCGGCGCACGGGGGCTGCAGGACGCCCGCGATTGTTGCGCCGCTGCCGCCGGATTGCTGGGCGTGTCCCCGGCCCATGTGCTGCCGTTTTCGACCGGTGTGATTGGCGAGCACCTGCCGGTTGCCCGTGTGGAAAAGGCCTTGCCCGAATTGCTCAAGGCAGCCGGGGAGGATGGCTGGGCGTCGGCGGCTACCGCCATTCTCACGACCGATACCCGACCCAAGGGCGCCTCGCTGCGATTGAGCTGCGATGATCGGGAGTACACCGTGACCGGAATCAGCAAGGGCTCCGGCATGATTCGCCCGGATATGGCCACCATGCTGGCGTTTGTCGCGACCGATGCGCCCGTCGCCAGGGGGGATCTGGACCTGCTGTTGCGTGAGGTCACCCAGCGCTCTTTTAATCGCATCAGCGTGGACGGCGATACCTCGACCAACGATGCGTGCTGCCTGATCGCTACGGGGAGCGCCGGTGGTGATCGTCTGCAGCCGGGCAGTGAAGGCTGGGAGGCGTTCGCTGCGGCGGTAGAGTCGCTCTGTGTGGACCTGGCCACCGCCATTGTGCGTGACGGCGAGGGCGCCACGCGGTTTATCACCCTCAATGTGGCCGGGGCAACCAGCGAGGCTGAGGCGCGCCAGGTGGCCGATGCGGTGGCGCATTCCCCGCTGGTAAAGACGGCGTTCTTCGCCGGTGATCCCAACTGGGGACGCATCCTGGCGGCCGTGGGGCGGGCCGGTCTGCGCGACCTGGTGCTGGAGCGTGTGGACATTGATCTGGGGGATGTGCCGGTGGTGCGGGGCGGCGAAGTGGCCGACGGCTACACCGAGGAAGCCGGCGCCGCTGTCATGGCGCAGGAAGACATTGTGATGGCCATCCATCTTGGTCGTGGCGACTATGCCAGCTGTGTGTGGACCTGCGATCTCAGTCACGAATATGTGCGTATCAATGCCGAGTACCGCAGCTGAACGTGATGCATTGAGCGGCGCCTGCATGACGGCGCGGGCTGGTTTTCGTTGAGCGCCCCTGCGGTGCATGTGGCGGTTGCGGTGGTGCGTGATGATACCGGGCGGGTGCTGATTTGCCGCCGTCCGGACGACAAGCACATGGCCGGCTTCTGGGAGTTTCCCGGCGGCAAGGTGGAGGCCGGCGAATCGCTGGGCGACGCCCTGCGCCGGGAGCTTCTCGAAGAACTGTCGATTACCGTCAACGCCAGCGACCCATTGATCTCCCTGGTTTACGACTATCCCGATCGCACGGTGTGGCTGGATGTGCAGGCTGTTGATTCGTATGCAGGCCGGCCACGCGGCTGTGAAGGGCAGACGCTGGCCTGGGTGGCGCCTGATGAACTGGCCGACTATCGCCTGTTGCCCGCCAATCGGCCCATCGTCACAGCCCTGCGCCTGCCTCCCCTGTATGCGATCACGCCGCCCGACATGCGCACGCCGGAGCAATTCGCTACATGGCTGGGGCAGCTGCGCCGCCACGGCCAAATGCTGCCGTGGATCCAGCTCCGTCTGCCCCCGAAGGTTCGCGATGACGAGCCACTGCTGGCCGAGATGCTGGCCGCAGGTAAAGCGAGCGGCGCCACCATGATTCTGAACGGATCACCGGCGGTCGCGCAGAAACTGGGGTTTGCCGGTGTGCATTTGGATGGTCAGGCGCTGCACGGGCACGAACCGGGACTTCTGGATGAAAGTCTGTGGGTAGGCGCATCCTGTCATGGTACGCGCGACCTGACACGGGCGCGGCGTCTGGAAGTGGATTTTGCCGTGTTATCGCCGGTGCGGCGCACGCTTTCACATCCGGAAGGGGTGATGCCGCTGGGCTGGGAGCGGTTCGGGCAACTGGCACGCAATGCGGGATTTCCGGTGTATGCGCTGGGCGGCCTGGCGCCGACGGACCTGGATATTGCACGCCGTTACGGCGCGCGCGGTGTGGCTGGTATACGTGCTTTCCGGGCGCTCTGAACTACTCGTCGCCGGGCTCCGCCACAGGGGCGTCTTCGCCGGGGATGCGTTTGTCCCCTTCCAGCCATTCGCCCAGATCGATCAGTCGGCAACGCTCGCTGCAAAAGGGTCTATAGCGATTGGCCGGGGCGACGTCGGCCGGCCGGCGACAGTGAGGGCATGGCACGGTGCGTAGTTGCGTCATGCGCGGGAGATTAACCGGCCGCGCGGGGCGGATGCAATAACGCGGCCCGGTGAGCGAGCGTATCCGGGACTCAACTCGTGTTGGTGTTAGCTCACGGAAAGCGGTAGTGCCGGGTCCGGGCCGCGGGATCGTGTGCCATCTCGCGGTAGGCCCGGTCGAGTTGTTTCACCCAGGCGTGTATATGCGCCGGGTCGCCGTCGTTGAGGATCACGTCGTGGGCATGGGCCAGGCGTTTTTCGCGGTCCGCCTGTGCTTCCAGTATGGCGCGCGCCTGCGCTGCGTCTACACCGTCGCGGGCCGTCACACGCGCCACCTGCACCTCTTCCGGTGTGTCGATGACCAGCACGCGGTCCACCCGTTGATGGCCGCCGGTTTCCACCAGCAGGGGCACCATCTGGATGATGTAGTCGCCACGGGCGGCGGCCATGCGTTCCTGCATCATGGCGCCGATGGCGGGGTGCAGGATGGACTCCAGTTGTTTGCGCTTGCCGGGATTGTCGAACACGACCTCGCGCAGGCGGCTGCGGTCGAGTTGTTCGTCGGCGGCCAGAATCCCTTCTCCAAATGCTTCTACGAGCTGGTCCAGTGCCGGTTGACCGGGCAGCACCACTTCTCGCGCCACGGCATCGGCATCGATGACAGGCGCGCCAAGATCGGCAAAACAGTCGGCCACGGTGGTCTTGCCGCTGGCAATGCCGCCGGTCAGCCCCACAATGAAGGGGATGCCGGTTCTGTGACTGTTCTGGCTCACTGTTGACCGCCTCGTTCGCGAAATCCAGCGGGCCCGCTAGATTCCTGCCCACCGCAGGTACGCCTGATTGATCTGTTCACCCCACATGAACATGATCCAGCCGGCAGTGGCCAGGTAGGGTCCGAAAGGGATAGGTACGCTGCGATCCTGCCTGGCGGTAACGATCAGGGCGATGCCGACGACCGCGCCCACCAGCGACGAGAGCAGTACGATGCCGGGCAGGGCCTGCCAGCCCAGCCAGGCGCCCAGCGCGGCGAGCAGCTTGAAATCCCCGTAGCCCATGCCTTCCTTGCCGGTGAGCAGGCGGAACAGGTGGAAAGTACTCCACAGAACCAGATAGCCGGCGGCAGCGCCGATAATGGCCGATACCGGGTCTGTGAACCAGCCGCCCAGGCTCAGCAACAGCCCGGCCCACAGCAGGGGCAGCGTGATGTTGTCAGGCAGCAGAAAATGATCCAGATCGATGACCGTCAGGGCGATCAGCGACCAGGTCAGCAACAGCCCGAAGACCAGTTCCCAGCCGGCGCCCAGGTGCCAGGCCAGCCATGCGCTGAGCAGGCCGGTGATTGCCTCAACAATCGGGTAACGCAGGCTGATGCCGGTGCCACAATCCCGGCATTGGCCGCGCAGCAGCAGCCAGCTAAGCAGCGGGATGTTGTCCAGCGCGCGAATGGCAGCGCCGCATTGGGGACAGCGCGAGCGCGGTGTGACCAGCCCCGGCGGCGCTGCCTCCTGTGCCCCGTCAAGGCCCAGTATCTCGCGGCATTCCGTACGCCACTGGTGCTGCAGGCGTGCGGGCAGGCGCAGGGTGACCACATTCAGGAAGCTGCCCACGAGCAGGCCGAGCAACAGGACGGTGGTGACCAGCCAGCCAGGGCTGGTCTGTAGCAGTTCCAATAGTGTCATTGCATTGTCTTTATTGTGGGTGGGGCGTTACGGAATGCACCGGACCAACGCGCGGCCCGGGCTCAGACGACGCCGCCCATCTGGAAGATAGGCAGATACATGGCGATGACCAGCCCCCCGACGAGTACCCCGAGTACGGCCATGATCATGGGCTCGAGCAATGTGCTCAGGTTGTCCACCAGGTTGTCTACTTCCGCTTCTTAGAAATCGGCCACCTTGTCCGACATGGAGTCCAGCGTGCCGGATTCCTCACCAATGGCGATCATCTGTACGGCCATGTTGGGAAACAAACCGCTTTCGGCCATGGTGTTGTTCAGCTGCTGGCCCGTGGACACCTTGTCGCGAATGCCCATGATGGCTTTCTCATAGATCAGGTTGCCGCTGGCCTTGGCCACTGAATCCAGCGCATCCACCATCGGCACACCGGCGCTGAACATGGTGGACAGCGTGCGGGAGAAGCGCGCAATGGCGCTCTTGGTGACGATGACGCCGATGATGGGCAAGCGCATCATGACCTTGTCCCGGTACCAGCGGAACGTATAAAAATTGCGATTGAAGTAGGCGATCAGGAAACTGAAAGCGGTGATGCTGCCGATCACATAGAGCACGTATTCCTGCAGCCATTCGGAGAGATTGATGACCATCATGGTAAATGCCGGCAGGTCGGCGCCAAACCCGGCAAACAGGCTTTCAAACTGGGGCACCACAAAATAAAGCAGGATACCAGTCACGATCACCGCCACGATGATCACTGCGATAGGGTAGGTCAACGCCTTCTTGACCTTGGCGCGCAATGCCTCTGTTTTTTCCTTGTAGATGGCGATCTTGTCCAGCAGCGTTTCCAGTGCACCGGATTTCTCGCCTGACTCCACCAGGTTGATGTACAGGTCGTCAAAGTACCGGGGATGCTTGGCCATGGACTCGGTCAACGAGGCGCCGCCCTCGATATCGTTCTTGATGGTCATCA
>SLLK01000371.1 GCA_007134115.1 Gammaproteobacteria bacterium
CTGGTAGCGTTCCAGCACAAGCAGGGAAACGGGGCTTCTCCTCAGGGCGCTGTCGGCGCTTCGGACACGTCCGCTTCGCCGGGAAAATGGTGCGGCTGCATGTAGATGCTCTCCACGCGCTCACCGTTCATCACGGTATAGCCCTTGTAACGCTCCGTGCCGGTGACGGTGAACTCAAAGGCCCAGGTGCGCTGCAGCCGCGGGTTGCTGCGGGCATCCCAGCGCAGGCGGCGGCGATACAGCACCACCGTCTGATCCAGCAGTTTGACCCGGTGGCGCCCGCAATGACGGCGCGTCGCATGAAGCGCCCGCTCGCGCGCCGCCTGGGCACGCCAGAACAGAATAATGACCACGCCCAGCGCGGCCAGCAACAACAGACCCTTGATATCCAGCATGGGCCCATTGCAGCAGTCCCGCGCCCGGATGTCACCTGCCCTGGGCCAGATCGGGGTGCCGACGCAGGTAATCCACCAGTCCCGGCGGCCTGTAGGCGGAATCGGCGCGATAGCGATCAAGCACCGAGGTATGCAGGCTCTGGCTGCAACCGCCGGCCTTTTGCGCACCGCCGATGGTGCGGTGGAGTCGGGGCACCAGGCGCCAGGCACCGGTACGACTGTTGTGCGGCCCCACCCCAACATCCCCTTCTGTCGGTATGTCGCGAAGGTCCAGGCCGCAGTCCCGCGCCTTGCCGGCCATCCACGCCAGCGCCAGATCAGACAGGCCGGTGTTGGCGTAACCACCACCGATATCGGCGTGTACCCCGGCAAACCAGCACTGCTCCACGGTCTGCTCACCGGCATGCGGCTGACGCTGCCACAGGCAGGGCCGAAAATGTCGGCGTTGCTCATCAATGGCCACCGCGTGAAAGGCGTGACTCACCGTGGAACTCAGCGCGGTATCGTGGAAGCGGTGACGGCGACTCAACGGCCCCTTCATCATCAATAGCGGGTTCCCCAGTGCGCCCACTGTGTCCCACACCCCCAGAAAATGCACCTGTGTGCGATCGGCATGCGACCAGGTGCGGCGAAACAGGGTCGCCTCCCTGGCCCGCGGATGTGAATCAGGCGCACGCGCCTGGTAAAGATCGAAAGCCTGTTCCAGGCGATCACTGTTGTGTGCCAGGAGAATCCCTGAATTGCGGATCAAACCGGCCAGACTGCGCACCGTGTAGGCACCCCGACTGAAACCGAAGAGGAACAACTGGTCACCCGGTCGATAATGCCGGACGAGAAAACGGTAGGCGTTGAGCAAATTCCCGGTCAGACCCATGCCGGTGGCGCCGCCGAAGATCCGTTTGAAGCGGCCACCGCGCGTACCCACCCCGGTGTCGTAATACAGTAGCTGGGTGATCCCGTCGCTGCCCCGCGCTTTGACGGCTTCCGCCACGCGCACCACGTTGGTCGCCAGCGGCACGCCGTCGGCATCCGCGTCCGGCGTATTCCAGGTCCCGTCACAGCAGATCACAATCCTGCGCATTCCCTGCACACTCCCTGCTTGCCCCCTGCCAAATATTATGTGTCACTGAGAATCCACGGACAACCAATCCGGTGGCGCCCCGCGGACCACCGGCTAAAACCGGAAATACACGAACAGCCGCCCGTGGTTCTTTGAGTCCTTGTCGATGCGATGATATCGGGCCTTGATATCCGGCCTCTCAAGAAACTTGAGTACGCGCTTCTTGAGCTGCCCGCTGCCCTTGCCCGGAATGATTTCCACCGTCTTGATGCGCTTGCGCTCGGCTTCATCCATCACGCGCTCAAGTTCATCGTCAATGACGGCACCGCGATTGAAAACGGGGTGAAGGTCGAGCTTGAGCTTGCTCATGCGCGGATCACTCCTGCGTGTTCATGACCGCTCCATATTACCAGCGTATAATGCGGCTGGCAGGCATCGATGCAGGGAGGCAGGCAATGACACCGCGTAACCAGTTCGCCACCAGCCGCCACTTCGACTACGCCACCACCCCGGTGCGCGTGGCCGGCACGCTGTGGACCTCGGCGCTGGCACTGTTTGTGGGTATTCCGCTGGTGCTGCTGATATTCGGCATCACTTCCGGCGAAGACCCTCGCGAACTGCTGTCGATGCTTGCCGCAGTCTTCAGGGACGTGTGGCAGGAAGCGCGCGGCGCGGTGATTATGCTGCTGACCATCACCATGACCGGCCTGCTCGCGTGGCTGCGCATCCGCGAGCGTGTACGGCGCGCGAAACTGGTCATCGACCCCGAGGGCATTAGCTGCCAACCGCCGGGTATCGGCTGGCGCGTCCTCTTCCACGACCCCGCAGCGCACGCCTGGCGCCTGCCATGGGAACGGATCAGCTCGGTCGCATGGGTGCCGCCCCCGGCCGGTACGGCACTGCAGCCGGTGGCGCTGCTGCAACGGCGGCTGCGGATTCGCACCGAACTGGGTGACGGGCACGAACTGCTGCCCTACATGTGGCTGGAACGTGGCGTCCCCGACCATCGCGTTTCGGTCAACGACATTGTTGGCCGGACCGGCCTGATGACCCGCCGGGTGCCGCGCAAAAAGGTGGAGAAATGGCTGCATGAAAGCCCCCTGCTCAAGGCGCTGGAGGATCGCGGCATTACGCTGGAAGAACAGCCCGATGACTCGCTGGCCGGCCGGGCGCTGGCGGCAGTACGCGGCGGTTTCGATCTTACGCAGCACAAGGGTCTGTTGGCGCAGGTGGTGCTGTTTTTTGGCGCCGCCGGTTACGCGGTGGTCGACGGCTTGTTTCTGACCCCGTATATGCCGCTGGAACCATTGCCTGCGGGCCCCTTCATGGCCGCCGGTGTCGCCACGGCGTTGCTTGTCGCCAGTCTGGGCCGGGATGCGCCGAAGCTGGAACGTGCGGCGCTGGGCATTCTGTGCATGATCGCCGTGATGGCCGCCACCTGGCCCGGCCTGTTGCGCTACAACGCCGCCACGGCAGACGAGGTGGTCCTCATTGATTATCGGGTAGCCCAGCCGGGCGTGTTACAACCCGAGCAGGCCCGGACCCCCACGGCCGACCTGCGGGGCTACCAACTGGATGATTACTGGCAGCACGCAGGCGACGAATCCATCCCGCTGCGTCTGGTGCGCGGCGACGCCGGCATCTGGCAACTCGACCGCGAACACTTCTTCGCCCGCACCCGCACCTTCTACCAACAACGCAACGAACCATGAACGGCCTCCAGGGTTTCCGGTGTCTTTTCACATTTCACATTTCACATTTCACATTTCACCGTTCACCCTCACCCACCCCATACACCATAAGCAAAAACGCATACCGAAAGGCCACCTCCTCCAGATGCGCAAAACGCCCACCCGGACCACCGTGCCCGGCACTCATGTTGGTGCGCAGCAACAAATGGTTGCGATCGGTCTTCAGGGTACGCAGACGCGCCACCCACTTGGCCGGCTCCCAGTAGGTGACGCGCGGGTCGGACACACCGGCGGTGACCAGAATATGCGGGTAGTCGCGCGCGCTGACATTGTCGTACGGTGAATACCCGAGGATGGTGTAATAGGCCTGTTCGTCCTCGATGGGATTGCCCCACTCAGGCCATTCCGGCGGCGTCAGGGGCAGACTCGGATCGAGCATGGTATTCAGTACGTCGACAAAAGGCACATCGGCGACCGCCGCGTGGAACAGCTCCGGGCGCCGGTTGAGTACCGCGCCCACCAGCAGCCCGCCGGCACTGCCCCCCAGCGTGGTGATGCGACCTGTGCCGGTGTACCCGGCTGCGATCAGGTGCTCGGCGCAGGCGATGTAGTCGCTGAAGGTGTTGGGCTTGCGCTCCAGCTTGCCCTCGCGGTACCAGCGATAGCCGCGTTCCTGCCCGCCGCGCACATGCGCGATGGCGACCACAAAGCCGCGTTGCACCAGGCTCAGCCGATACGGGGAAAACCCCGGCAAGGTGCTCATGCCGTAGGCGCCATAACCGGACAGAAGCAACGGTGTGTCCGGCCCCGGTCGGGTGTCGCGGTGATAAAACAGGGACACGGGCACACGCTCGCCGTCGGGCGCGGTTGCCATCAGGCGCTGTGAAATATAGTCGCCCGGCTCGTGCCCGCTGGGGATTTCCTGTTCCTTGCGCAGCGTGCGCTCGCGTGTGCGCATGTTGTAGTCGTACACGCGATGCGGCGTGCTGAACGAACTGTAGGTAAAACGCAGGGTGTCGGTGGCATATTCATAACCCGGTATCACGCCCAGGTCGTGACAGGGCTCATCAAACGCCACCACATGCTCAGCGCCGGTGGCGAACGCGTGCACCACGATACGCACCGCGGCATCCACCAGCTCCAGACGCACCAGCCAGTCCCGGTAGACCAGCGCGTTGAGCACCAGACGACCGGGCTCGTGGGCCACCAGGTCCTGCCACTGTGCCGGCTCACCCAGACCGCCGTCGGCCGCCATGGGCGTGCGGATGATACGGAAGTCCTCGGCGCCATCGAGGTTGGTGTGCACGATCCAGTGGTCATCGTGATCGGCGACTTCGTACTCCACATCACGCTGGCGGGCAAGCAACAGGCACGGCGCGGAGTCCGGCCGATGCGCGTCAATCACGTGCGTTTCGGAGGTGGTGTGGTCGTGCGCCTCGATCAACAGGTAACGACCGGACTCGGTCTTGCCTACGCCGACGAAAAAGCCCGGATCGCACTCCTCGTACACCAGCGTCGCCTGCCCCGGATCATCACCCAGCGTATGCCGATATACCCAGCGCGAGCGGTGCGCTTCGTCGAGCACTGTGTACAACAGCGTGCGGCTGTCGGCCGCCCATTCGAAATCGCCGCGCGCACCATGGATGCGCTCGCTCAGATCCTCGCCGGTATCCAGGTCACGGATATGGATCACCCATGACTCGGCACCCGAGGTATCGGCCGCCCAGGCCAGGTAACGATGGTCGGGGCTGTGTTCCACGCCCCCCAGATGGAAGTGGTCGCTGCCGCCGGCCTCCGCCTCGCCGTCAAGCAGAATCTGTTCCTCGCCCTGCTCGCCGTGTCGGCGGCAAATCAGCGGGTGCTGCCCACCGCTACGGAAACGCTGGAAGTAGAAAAACTCGCCGTCGCGCATGGGCACGGAGGAATCATCCTCGCGGATGCGCCCGCGCAACTCCGCAAACAACGTCTTTTGCAGCTCGCTCACGGGCTGCATGGCGTGCTCGGTCCAGGCATTCTCGGCCTGCAGATAGTCGCGGATGTCCGGCGCCAGCAGGGACGGATCCTGCATCGCCTCCCGCCAGTTGTCATCGCGCAGCCAGGCCCACGGGTCCTCGCGCCGATGGCCATGACAGGTGACGGCGTGGGCCCGCTGTGCGGCCACCGGCGGCTGTTTGAGTTGCTTGCTCACCAGAATATTCCTTGAAGATCAGATCATGCAGGGATCGCCGGAGCGGTCAGACCCCGGGTTCGATGGCGAGGGCGCGGGCCAGTGCGGCCACCAGCCGCGTACCCGCCTGTTGTTCATCCACGCCGTAGCTGACCACACCATCCTCGTGACCGGCCATCACGAAGATGCCGTCACCACCGGCGTCACTGTGACACAGCGTGGCCACACTGGCGGCCATTTCAGGCGTGCCGTAAGGCACCTCGGGCGGCGTGGCCGGTATGCCCAGCACCCTGGCGTGGCGCCAGATGGCAGGGTGATGGGCATGCAGTACGCAGTTCACATCTGATAATGCGGCATACACCGCGCCATGCGTCAGGGCCTCGGACGAGGGTTTGACCGGCCCGCCCGCAACGATCCGGTTGGCGGCCGGCTCGCAGGCGCTGACCACGGCGTAATGCCGGGCACCGGCATGGGGCAGATGGCCGGTCTGCGTTCCGCTGATGATGAAGCCGGCGCCCGGGACCCGCACGCTGACATTACCGAAACCCAGCCCGTGGTAACGTGCCGGATCGCCACCGCCGATCAGGCCCAGGCAAAACAGCACATGGCGCCAACTGTCCAGTGCTGCCACGACCTTGCCGGACGGCGCGGGACCCGGGGTATATTCCAGACGGTAGCGGACAACTCCTTCACGTTCACTGCCGGGGGCGGGCATCAGTTGCTTCCTGTTCGCCTCGCGCCATATCAGGCTGGCCCGGCGGCTGTGGCGTCATCTGCAACGGCTCCAGATCATAGCCGCGCGCCTCGATCAGGCCCTCAATATGCTGCCAGGTCTCATCCGTCAACATGGGCCGCCGTGCCAGCACCCACAGATAAGAGCGACGCGGATGCCCCACCACCGCCCAACGGTAGTCCTCATCCAGCCCGATCACCCAGTAGTCACCACTGAAAGGCCAGAAAAAGCGCACCCGCAAACGTGCGTTGCTCTGCTCGTCGGTGACCCATGCCACCCCTTCGGCTTCACGTAACGGCCCGTCCAGTTCGTTCTCCCGGCAACGGTTGATGACGTCGATGCGGCCATCATCCCGAGCGCGGTAAGTCGCGGTGGTGCCCACACAGCCTTCCTGGAAACGGTTGGGGTAGCGCGCGATTTCGTACCAGGTACCCAGATAGCGCTCGAGATCGACATGCTCCACCGTCTGCGGCGCATCCGCCGGTGGCGGCAGAAACTGGCAGGCGCCCAATGGAAACATCAACAGCAGCACGAACAACAATCGGCAAGCAGACATAGGCCCTTCACCATGAGATGGACTGATGCGGGCGGCCGCCACTCCCGTAGCCGGCCAACCATGCGCACCATAGCAAATTAACGATCCGAATGGCGGGTTAGCGGCATCGCGCAGGCCTGCCTCCTCCGATCCGCGCGCGCTTGACACAGATCACGCTACCCGAGGGGATTCCGGTAGATAATCCACAGCACCTGAACACACTGCTGGAGAACAGGCATGAACGCTGACATGAAGGATCGCGCGGTCGTCGTCACCGGTGGCGCCAGGGGCATCGGACGCGGTATCGCGCGGGTGTTTGGCGCTGCCGGCGCCAAAGTGCTGATCGTCGACCTTGACCGGGCGGATGCCGAGCGCACCGCCACCGAGATCCGCGAAGCCGGAGGCACGGCGACGTCGCTGGTGGCCGATGTGACTTCCGCTGCCGACGTACGGAATATTGCAGCGGCCTCGGTGAAAGCGCATGGCGGGCTCGACGTGCTGTGTAGCAACGTCGGTATTTTCCCGTCTGCGTCACTCGAAAGCATGACCGAAGAGCAATGGGACGAGGTACAGACCGTCAATCTCAAATCACTGTTTCTGGTGGTCCAGGCGTGTCTGCCGGAACTGAAGAAAAGCAGTGCCGGCCGTGTGGTGATGACCTCGTCCATTACCGGTCCGATCACCGGCTACAGCGGCTGGACCCACTACGGCGCCACCAAGGCCGGCATGCTCGGCTTCATGCGTACTGCCGCACTGGAACTCGCGCCTCATCAGATTACGATCAATGCCGTGATGCCTGGCAATATACGCACGGAGGGCCTGGCGGACCTGGGCGATGAGTACATACGCATCATGGAACGGGCGGTCCCGCTGGGACGGCTGGGCACGCCCGAGGATATTGGCCACGCCATGCTGTTCCTGGCTTCTCCGCAGGCCGGTTACATTACCGGTCAGACACTGGTGGTCGACGGCGGCCAGGTGCTTCCCGAGTCGCCCGAAGCCATGGCGCAATAGCGGCACTGAGCAGAGACGCCCTGATCAGTGCCTGAGTGCCGCCAACAGCGCAGGGCCGATAGGCCGGCGGTCGTTCACGGCGTCGTCCACGGCCGCATACAGCGGCAAATCGCGCGCCTCTGTGCGACCGTGCCGGGCGATCATGGACAGCGTATTGACGCCTTCGCCCTGCCCTGCCGGCGGCCCTTCCAGGGCCAGCCGCCGGCCGATGCGCTGGTGGTTGGAATCAGCGCTGCTGAAGGTAGTCACCAGATCGCCCAGCCCGCCGTAGCCGATGGCCGTCACTTCGTCGCCCGACACGCGGCGCACGACCTCACGCATTTCATCGATGGCCTGCACGACCAGCGC
>SLLK01000194.1 GCA_007134115.1 Gammaproteobacteria bacterium
CGCCACCCCGCTCGCCACACAACCCGCTGTGTCCCTGCTGGCTGCCGCACCCGGGCAGCCACCGCGAATACCTGCTATGGCATCATAAAAGCGCCAGGAGCGCAAAACAGCGGGTGTGCAACGCGGGGCGCAGGCACCGGCTTCAGGACTTGTGCCAGGCCACTTCATCACGCAGATATACCGGCAGAGCGTCGTCCGGGGCGACCGCCCCGTTCTCGTTCCAGGCCGTTTCGGCCAGCGGCAGCAGGTCGCGGGCGTCGACCAGGCGGCTATCGTCGAGCACGCCCTGCAGACTGCTGCCGCAGGCTTCGCGCAAGGCTTCGCCGTACGTGGCGAAGCCGGTACCCAGACCGGGCCATGGGCCCGGTGGCAGACTGACCTCGCCGGGAGTGCAGACACGCTCGGGGGCAGCTTCCCGCATGACGCCCTGCTGGTCCGCGGCAAACACCCCCCAGTAGACTTCCTGCATACGGGCGTCCACCGCCACAGCTACACGGCTGGCCCCGTCCCGGCGACGGGCGCCCTGGGCCATGGCGGCCAGGCTGGAGACGGGGATCACCGGCAGGCCCGCGCCCAGGGCGAGGCCCTGAACCACACCGGTGGCAATACGCACGCCGGTAAAGCTGCCGGGGCCGCGCCCCAATACCAGTGCGTCGAGCTGCTGCAACGCGATCCCGGCATCTTCGAGTAAATCGCGGATCATCGGCAGCAGCAGACGACCATGGGCACGCGGCTCGACGACGTGCTGGTAACGGACATCCTGGTCCAGCGCCAACGCCACGCTGCACGCGTCCGAGGCTGTATCCAGCGCCAGCAGCTTCATCTCTGGCGCTCCCCGGCGGCGCGTACCTGATCCCCGGCGAAGAAAGTCTGGACATCCGCCAACTCGTCCGTGCGTGCCAGCGGCGGCAGGCTTTGCAGAAACAGTCGACCGTAGGGGCGTGAGCGCAAGCGCGGATCACACAGCATGACCACGCCGCGATCCTCCACATCGCGGATCAGACGCCCGACCCCCTGCTTGAGGGCAATCACTGCCTCCGGCAACTGGTAATCGCGAAAGGGATTGCCCCCGGCTTCGCGCAGCGCCGCCAGGCGCGCCTGCAAGACCGGGTCTGACGGTGCGGCGAACGGCAGCCGATCAATAATCACCACCTCCAGCGCCGTGCCGCGCACATCCACCCCCTCGCGAAAGGTCTGGCTACCCAGCAATACCGCGTTCCCATAGGCCCGAAAGCGCTCGATGAGCTCGCCGCGCGGCGCCTCACCCTGGACCAGCAGGGGAAACGGCAAACGCCCGCGCAGCCGCTCGGCGCACCACTGCAGGGCACGGTGACTGGTAAACAGAATGAACGCCCGCCCGCCGCTGGCCTCGATCACCGGGACAGCCGCCTCCACCACGGCGGCATGAAAGTCGGGATGATTGGGATCGGGCATCTCCGGCGGCAGGTACAACAACGCGCGGCGGGCATAATCAAAGGGACTGTCCAGCTGCAGGGTACGTGCATCCTCGACCCCCAGCCGGCGGGCGGCATGCGTGAAATCGCCATCTACCGACAGGGTCGCAGAGGTAAACACCCAGGCGGCGGGGCGGGCGCCAATGAACCCGCGCAGAGTCGCCGCGATGTCCAGCGGCGTGCGCTGCAACACGAAGCCGACCCGCGTGGTTTCCGCCCAGCGCACCCAGTGTTCCTGCTCGTGGCCCATCGCTGCGAGGCGCTCCCCCAGCTCAGCGGCACGGCGCAGGCAATGCTCCAGGCCTGTGGTGCGCTCTGCCGCCGGCTCGAGTTGCTGCACCAGCGCCTGCAGCGAGTCTTGCAACGCATCAAACGCCGCCGGCACGCCATCACGCTCGCGCCACTGTTGCCAGGGCCCGCGCGCAAGCGCGCCACCCAGCGCCAGGCGGGCGGCGCGTACGCGCGCCTCAAGTTGCCAGGCCGCCGCCACCAGATCGGGCATATCGCCCACCTCACGGGTATGCTCGGCAATGGTATCGCGCGCCAGATCCAGCAACTGCCGGCTGCTCAGGCTGACGCCAAAAAAGCGGCTGGCCGTCTCCTCCACCTGGTGGGCCTCGTCGAGGATCACGGCGCCAGCGCCCGGCAGCAACTCGCCAAACCCTTCCTGGCGCAGCGCCATATCGGCAAACAGCAGATGATGATTCACCACCACCACGTCGGCCTCCTGGGCCTGCCGCCGGGCCTGCACCACGTGGCATTCGCGGAACTGCGGGCAGTTCTGCCCCAGGCAGTTGTCCACCGTGGAGGTCACCAGCGGCCACAACGGCGACTTCTCGGCGACGCCCTGCACCTCCGCCACATCGCCGGCCCGGGTCTGCTGCGCCCACGCCCGGATACGCGCCAGGTCGGCATCCGCCCCCGCCGGCGCCTGCTCGGCAGCGACGGTCTCCAGGCGGTGCAGGCACAGGTAATTGGCCCGCCCCTTGAGCAGGCAGACATTGACGGGCGCCGCCAGCGCCTCGCGCACCAGCGGCAGATCGCGGTGATAAAGCTGGTCCTGAAGGGTACGGGTGGCAGTGGAGATGATCGCCCGCCGCCCGGCGGCGAGCACCGGGGCAAGGTAGGCAAAGGTCTTGCCGGTACCGGTGCCGGCCTCGACCATCAGCAGCCCGTCAGTGTCGAGCGCTTCACCCACCGCCGCAGCCATCTCCTGCTGCGCGTCGCGCACCTGGAAATCGGCCACATGGCGCGCCAGTGGTCCATCCGCGGCGAGCAGATCAGCGTACTCAGACATGCCCGTTGGCTATCCTCGGATACAAATCCATGGTCCCTGTCGCAGGTGGCACAAAATCAGCGTTCAGCGTTCGCGCAGCCGCGCCTCGGCCTCACGCACGCCTTCGCGATCATGGGCGCCGCGCCGCGCCTCGGCGATCAGTTCCCAGTTGGCGCGATACAATTGCGGGTCGTCTTCCAGCCCCAGCGAACGCAGGGCCAGCGATTCCGCTTCCCGCCACGCCTCCTGGGCCAGGCGTACCCGTGCCAGGCGGTACCATAGCAGGGGATTGCGTGGCTCCAGGCGCAGGGCGCGCTCCAGCGAAGCGGACGCACCATCGTACTCGCCATCGGCAAGCAGTGTCGCGGCGTTGTCAGTCAGCGCCAGCACCGCCGGCGTGCCTGAGGCGGGCCGGTCTTCCAGCGGCGGCTGTATGGGCGCGCACGCGGCCAGCAGCAGCACCAGCGTCGCCGGCATCAAGGCCCGCATGACGTATCCCGGTATCGCTCGTACAGCCGTCTCTGACATCTCATCCCTGCCTGCATCCAAACATGGCCACGGCCCGATCTACCCGGCCCGACGGCGCAACTCAGCGTCCGAAAAGGCGCCGGAAAAATCCGCGGCGCTCGCCCGTGCCGCGATCACCGGCACAATCGTCCCATTCCTCGGGCCCACTGCCCGCAATAAAGGGCAATTGTACCGCGCCGGTGCAGCTCGCGTCGCTGCGCAGCCCTGTGTCTGCCTGCACCCACCACTCTTCTACCGTATCCGGCGCCCTCAGCACCAGCGGTCGCGGTCGCGCCTCGGCCATCACGTCGGTCCATATCTGCAGGGCGCCGGCAGCACCGGTGAGACCAGCCGGTTCATTATCATCACGGCCCACCCAGGTGACCGCCAGACGGTTACCGCCAAAACCGGCAAACCAGCTGTCGCGCAGGCCGTCGGAGGTTCCGGTCTTGCCGGCCAGTTGCCAGTCTGCCGGCAGCGTCGCCAGGGCGCTGCGTGCGGTGCCGCTGCGCACCACCTCCTGCAACAGGCGATTGATGACATAGGCCGGCGCCGGTTCGATCACGCGCTCCATGGACAGCGGATAGCGTTGCAATGGCTCACCCTCGGCGGTGGTCACCTCGCGTATGGCCCGCGGCGGCTGGCGGAAACCGCCGCTGGCCAGCGTCTGGTAAATGTTGGTCACCTCCAGCGGCGTGAGTTCCAGCGAACCCAGCAACAGGGAAGGATACGCCGGCGGACGCTGCTCCATGCCCGCCCGTTGCAAGGTGGCGACCACTCTTTCCACGCCGACCTCCATACCCAGGCGCACGGTGGCCACGTTGTAGGAATCGACCAGCCCGCGGTACAGCGGTACCGGACCATGCCACACACGCTCAAAATTGCGCGGCTCCCACTGCCGGTTGCCACTGAGCTGCACAGTCAGCGGCGAATCATCCAGCAGGGTCGCGGCGTGGAATCGCCGCGGCTGTTCCAGCGCCGTGAGATACACGAACGGCTTGACCAGCGAACCGATCGGACGGCGCGCATCCAGGGCCCGGTTGAAGCCCATGAAACGCGGCTGGCGACCACCCACCAGTACCAGCACCTCGCCGCTGTCGGTATCAGTCACTACCGTGGCCGCCTCCAGAGATCCGGGCGTCATGCCACGATTGCGCTCCAGCGCCGCCAGCCGGCGTGGCGTGGCCGCCTCGGCCGCGGCCTGCAAGGCCGGGTCCAGGGTGGTAAAAATGCGCAGCCCTTCCGAGGACAAGTCGCGGGCACGGTAGTGGGCACGCAATTGCCGGTGGACCAGTGCCATAAACGCCGGGTAGCGGGTCTGCCCGCGCGCCCTGTCCACCACACCCAGCGCCTGCGACATACTCCACTGCGCCGCGTCTTCGCTCAGCACACCGGACTCGGCCATTCGGGCGAGCACGAAATCACGCCGCGCCTGAGCCCGCTCGGGAAAGCGGCGCGGATCATACCAGGAAGGACCCCGAATCAATGCGACCAGCAAGGCCAGTTCGTGATCCTGCAATTCGGTCAGCGGACGCTGGAAGTAGAAGTAACTACCCAGACCGAAACCATGGATGGCGCGATCACCGTCCTGCCCCAGATACACCTCATTGAGGTAGGCCTCCATGATCTCGGCCTTGTCGTAACGCCGCTCCAGCAGCAACGCCATAATCGCTTCATTGAACTTGCGCGTCAGGGTGCGCCGGTTATCCAGATAGAAGTTCTTCACCAGTTGCTGCGTCAGCGTACTGCCGCCCTGCACCACCGAGCCGGCCCGGATATTGGCGCCCAGCGCGCGCAGCACGGATTGCCAGCGGATCCCACGATGCTCCGGAAAATGACGGTCCTCTACCGCCAGCAACGCCTGCACCAGGCGCTGCGGCACTTCTTCCAGCTGCACCAGCACCCGGTCTTCGCCATGCTCCGGGTAAATACTGCCGATGGTGGAAGGATCCAGGCGCAGCAGCACCACCTCGTCGCCGCTGGCCACCTCGTGCACGCCGCTCACCTGCCCGCCGTCAAAGCCGACCCTGACGTGGCGTGCGGGCTCGGTCTGGTCCCAGAACACGAAGCCACGCGTGTGCACTTCGACCGTGTTGCCGCTGACCCGGTATGCGCCGGGCACGGCGATCTCTTCGCTGCGGCGATAACCCAGCCGTTGCAGCTCGGCGACCAGCTCCTCACGCTGTAATGCCTGACTGCCGTAGAGCTCCAGGGGCCGCGCGTACACCTGCGCCGGCAGCGCCCAGCGTTGCCCCTCAAAGCGCGTGGATACCCGGTAATCCAGCCAGGCCGCGTAACACAGCAGCACCGCCAGCAGCATGACCAGCGTCACGCCGGCCCACGCCAGCCGTTTACGCCATACCCGCGACCCGCCGGCCACGGTGTGTTTTGCCTTCTTGCCCATTGATTGCCCGACCCGTCCTCATTTGTCTGCCCATTATCGCATGGGCACCGCCACAACGGTCCGTCCGGCGACGCCGGGACGTCCCCTTACAGTGCAGCGTGCACCACTGTTGCACGCCCGTGGGGACACACGGGAATGCGGGCACAGCGAACCCGCGTGTTTTCAGCATGTTGCCCGGTATACATCACTGGCACGCAGCTTGCTTGGATAATGATGTCAACAATGGCGGCAGGCGATGTCATCCGGGGCGCAGTCCGTCGTTGTTGTCGTTTGCCGGCATGGAATGCCGGTAAACAGAGAAAAATCCGGGTTCACAACCGGAAGCAATCCTCCCTCTCTTCAGGCCTGGCGCCATCCACGTGGATGGCGCCCCTTTTTTGTCGGCAAAAAAAAGCGCCCCGGCCGTGGGGGGACGGCGGGGCGCAAGTTTCCCTGTTTCGAGAGAGAGTATGCAATGCAACCAGACAAGGGGGGGAATGCCTCGCCGCATTGCCCGTGCACTCTAACGCGCCAACCATTAACCCTGCGTGAACATAAACTGACCGTCGGATGAACAACGCCACGCCAGCCGTCACGCAACCGTCGCCTGGCCGTCACACCCGTGTCATCTGTGAGGCGCAGCATGCCGCGCATGAACCCATACCATCCGCGACAAGACACCCGCCGCCGCATGGAGTATCGCAACCATGGCTGATGCTGCCCGCGCAACCGCCCTGTTTCGCCGCTTCGACGCCGCCGAGCTCAAATGGTGCCGCACCTTCAACCGTTTCGGACAACGCCCGCTGGTACAGCCGTTTTTCCGTCTCGTCAGCCGCCTCGGTGACGGCGTGCTGTGGTACACCGTGATGCTGTGCCTGCCGCTGGCCAACGGCAGCGCCGGTGTCACCGCGGCCGTACACATGTTACTCAGCGCCGCTGTGGGCACGCTGATCTACAAACTCCTCAAACACCGCCTGGTGCGTCGCCGCCCGTTCGTCGCGTACACCCGCGTCATTCACTGCGGCATCGCCCCGCTTGACGAATTCAGCTTCCCCTCCGGGCACACCCTGCACGCGGCGTGCTTTACCGCGCTGGCTTTTTTCTACTTCCCGGCGCTGGGGCTGGCCTTGTTGCCCTTCGCACTGCTGGTCGCCTGCTCGCGCGTGGTGCTGGGGCTGCACTACCCCACCGACGTGCTGGTGGGCGCTGCGCTGGGATTGAGCATCGCCGGCGCCGGTATCGTGCTGGTGCCTGGCGCGGGCGGACTCTGAGTTCCGGCGACCGGTTGCGCCGCGCGTGCGGTGTATGTTCACACCGGCAGGGCCGCAGTCATGATCCTTTGCTCCAGCGTCTGGCGCTCCAGTTCGTACTCACCGATCAGCACCAGGCGATTGTCTGTCAGGCCCGGTTGGGGCGCGAGATTGACCTCCCCGACCGTGGCATCAAAGCGCACCCGCGGCGCAAACACCAGCCGCTGGCTGCGCATTGGCTGCCCGTGGTGATGCGCATGCCCGGCTTCGCTGCCGCCGCTCCCCGCCGCGCCCCACACCGAGCTCGACGGCGTGGGTCATTTCCTGCCCATGGAGGACCCTGAGCGGGTCGCTGCGGCAATCCGCGGATTTGCGCGGCAGCCAGCCGGCTGACCGGATTCAGCGTCAGCCCCCGTCCAGCTCGGCGATCACCCGTTCAAGTTCGGCATTGAACTTCGCCGGTGCAGCCATGTGCAGGAAATGGTCCTTGCCTTCCACGATAATCGCCTCAAACCCCGGCGAAAGTGCGCGCAGGGCTTCCGTATCCGTCGGCCACAAGTCCGCGTTGATGGCGACGAGGGGCACCTCCACGGCCTCAAGCACCCGTGCCAAATCACCCGTCATATAGTCACGGAACAATGAACGCATGGCGTCAACCGCGACCGCCGGTGGCGCAGCACTCATATCGTCGATCACCCATTCACGCAAGCGGGCGTTGGTCTCATCCACAAACATACCGTCGACAAAAGCCGCAGCCGCCACACGGAAGTCTGCCTGCAGCGGTGCAAGAAACTCGTCGAGACCCGCCTCATCGATATCCATGGAGAGCTGCTGAAAGGTATCGACCCCGACAACACCGATCACCCGCTCCGGCATCTTCATTGCCGCGTGCAGGCTCACCGGCCCGCCCATGGAATGGCCGATCAGGATGGCCTGCTCCACACCGGCGGCCTCAACCACCGGGCGGACAAGTCGGCCGGGTCAGAACGCTGCGGTCTCGCGCGCGATCACGGTGC
>SLLK01000275.1 GCA_007134115.1 Gammaproteobacteria bacterium
GCGCCTCGTTGACTGCGCCGCCGGTGACCAGCTTGCGCTCGGAGAACCACTCATCGTAATGCACGCCGAACTCGTCCAGGTCGTCGTGGATGTCGTCCAGGATGGCATCGAGGCCGGCTTCGAGCACTGTGCGGAAATCTTCCTCGCCGAGCATCTCGCGTGCGCGGGCGATCAGCGCGTCTATATGCGCTTCCTTGTCTCCCCCGCGTGGCTCGTCCTCGGGCAAGTCCGCCATGACCTCGCGCACCGGCCGGTAGAAGCGTTCACCGTGCACGGCCTTGAGTTGCTCGGCAATATCCGAGATGTAGGCGCCGCGGTAGCCGTTTGCGGGGAAGTCGACGATCTCCTCGCACCACTCGAGGTAACGCAGCCACACGCTGGCCGCCAGGATGTCCATCTGCCGCCCGGCGTCGTTGACGTAGTACTCGCGGTGTACCTTGTAGTTGGCGGCCGCCAGGATGTTGGCGACGCTGGCCCCGTAGGCGGCGCCGCGACCGTGGCCCACATGCAGGGGGCCGGTCGGGTTGGCCGAGACGAACTCGACCTGCACCGGCTGTCCGCCGCCCACATCGCCGCGGCCGTAGTCTTCACCCGCCGTCAGGGCCTGGCGTATCTCCTCGTGCCAGGCTTCCGGGGCGAGGAAGAAATTGATGAAGCCGGGTCCGGCAATCTCCACCCTGGCGACCAGCGGGGATTCGGGCATGGCCGCCACCAGGCGCTCGGCCAGCTCACGCGGTTTGATGCCGGCGTGACGCGACAGCGTCATCGCCAGGTTGGTGGCGAAATCGCCGTGACGGTTGTCGCGGGTACGTTCAAGTACGATGCCGGCAGGCGGGTCGGATTCGGGCAGAACGTCGCCGGCAAGGCGTTCCAGTGTTTGGTTGAGCAGTTGTTCCAGAGCGGCTTTCACGAATGGTCCCCATACATCAAGGCAGGCGGCAGTTTACCGTGTGTCGGCCCGGGTTAGAAAGCGCTTGATCCACGCTGCTGCACGTCACGCGGCGACGCGTCGGCGCGCTGCGCTTGCCGGCCGCGCGCCATAGCCGCGCCCATTGGCCGTTACAGGACTTCCTGCGGGTCCACGTCCACCGACCAGCGTACCTTGCGCGCGCGCTTGTCGTCGGCCAGCGCCGGTACCAGGTGCGCCAGCAGCGCGTGCAGTGTCTTTCGTTGCGCCGATTGCAGGAGCAGTTGCGCGCGATAGCGGCCCTGGCGGCGTTCCATGGAGGCGGGCACCGGCCCCAGAAGATCCACGCCGGGGCTGTTGAACGAGGCGGCCAGTTCACGCACGGACTCCAGAAACGTCATGGGCGCATCGGCGCCGGTGGCTTCCGCGCGCACCAGGGCGAGGTGGCTGAAAGGCGGCCAGTGGGCCTGCCTGCGCTCCTCCATGTGGGCGTGGGCGAAGGCGTGGTAACCGTCACGCAGCAGGGTGGTGAGCATGGGGTGCTCGGGATGGTGCGTCTGGATCAGCACCTCGCCCGGGCGTGCGGCGCGCCCGGCGCGCCCGGCGACCTGGGTGATCAGCTGGGCCATGCGCTCACCGGCGCGAAAATCGGCACCGAACAGGCCGTGGTCGGCATCCACAATGCCGACCAGGGTGACGCCCGGGAAGTGATGGCCCTTGGCCAGCATTTGGGTGCCGATCAGCAGGCGTTTGCGATGGCTGTGAATGTCGTCCATGAGCTGCTGCAGTGAACCGCGGCGGCTGGTGGTGTCGCGATCCACGCGGGCAATACCGATGCCGGGAAAGCGTTCCGCCAACAACTGCTCAACGCGCTCGGTGCCGTGTCCCAGCGTGGCCAGATCGGTGCTGTTGCACGCCGGGCAATCCGCCGGGACACCGCGTACCGCGCCGCAATGGTGGCACAACAGCCGGGTGCCGCGGCGTCCACCCTGGTGCACCGTCAGGCGGGCGTCGCAACGTTCGCACTGCGCCATCCAGCCGCAGTCGTGGCAACGCAGCGTGGGCGCGAAACCGCGCCGGTTGAGAAACAGCAGGGCCTGGTCGCCGGCCTGCAGGTGTTTGTCGATGGCCGCCAGCAGGGCCGGCGACAGACCCTCCGCCAGCGGCACGCGGCGCACATCGAGCAGGCCGGTGCGTGGCAGTACCGCGGTGCCCGTGCGGTGTTCCAGCACCAGCCGCTGGTAACGGCCCTCGCGGGCATTGTGCAGGCTTTCCAGCGCCGGTGTGGCGGAACCCAGGATCACCGGGATGCCCAGCGTGCGTGCCCGCCACACGGCCAGGTCGCGCGCCGAATAGCGAAAACCCTCCTGTTGCTTGAACGAGGGGTCGTGTTCCTCGTCGATGACGATGACGCCCGGTTCGGGCAACGAGGTAAAAACGGCCGAGCGCGTGCCGATGACGATGCGCGCGTGTCCCTCGCGGGCCTGTACCCAGGCATCCAGGCGGGCGCGGTCGGTGAGCCCCGAGTGCAACATGGCCATGGGGACGTCGAAGCGCCGGGCCATGCGCTGGGCCAGTTGCGGCGTCAGCCCGATCTCGGGTACCAGCACCAGTGCCTGACGGCCCCGGGCAAGCACCTGTTCAATCACGCGCAGGTACACCTCGGTTTTGCCGCTGCCGGTGACCCCGTCGAGCAGGAAGGGCTGGAACCGGTCCACAGCTTGCACGATGGAATCCACAGCATGCTGCTGGGCTTCGGTGAGTGTGGGTGGCATTCCGGGCTCATCCCCGCTACCGCGGGCAACCCCCGCCGGCACCGGCGCGGATTCGACCAGCCCGCGCTGGCGCAGCCCGCGCAAGGCTGCCGGGACATCGCCGGGAAGTTCACGCAGCGTGGTGGCGGCGATGCCTTCGGGGGACTGGTGCAGCCGTTCCAGCACGGCCGCCTGACGCGGTGCGCTGCTGAGCGCTTGCGGACCGACGGCGCGGCCCGCGGCGGTCAGCCGCCAGTGGTCGTGGGTGACCCGGGCCGGCGCCCCCTGACGCAGCAGGACCGGCAGCGCGGCGGCGAATACCTCGCCTGGCGGGTGATGGTAGTAGTTCGCCGCCCAGCGCAGCATGGCGAACACATCCTCACTGAGCAGCGGCGTGTCGTCGAGCACCTTGTCCGCGCGGCGCAGGCGTCCACGAGGCACGTCTGTGGCGGTTGCCAGCGCCAGCACCATGCCGTTCACCCGCGTTCTGCCGAAGGGCACGGAAACGCGCACGCCCGGTTCAATCGTACCCTGGTGATCGGCGGGCGGCAGGTAATCAAAATGGCGATACAGCGGCGAGGGAACGGCGATACGCACTATGGGTTCAGCGGTCATGGCGACTACTTTAGCACTGAGCTTGCGGTGGGGTGACCGCCAGCGGGCGGCGCCTGTTCATATCCTTGTCGATTATCCACAAAACCTGTGGATAACAATGTGGATGAAATGCGAACAGGACAGCTAACTGCCTGTCGTGACTGGGTTTGTGTTAGATCGATGACAAATTGACCAATCAATGAAAATGTATATAAAACATATGGTTAAGCGCTTTTTGTTTGAGTTTGCATCAGGAGTTCCCGGTATCTGGGGCTTTTACGCGCGAGTGCGCCATTGTTGTGCATAACCGCAGGGGGCGGCTGCATGCCTCAGGGGGGTTGTCAAGGGGCAAAGGGGGCTGATTTTGATGATGGCCGGGGGTGCCCGGGGTGCGGTGTGGAGGTCAAATGCACCCGTGTATCCCGGCAAGCACTCTCCGCAGCTGGAGCCGGTGAACCCGGGAGTAAGCGTGGGTCGGGTCTGACGCGCAAAAAAAACGGCCGGGGCAGGACCCCGGCCGCTTTCTTCGCATCTCCAGCGGGAGGTCTAGTATTCCTTGACCGTCTGGATCAGCTTGTTGGCGACTTCCTGGCCGTCGCCGTAGAGCATGCGTGTATTGTCGAGTCCGAACAGGGCGTTCTGGATCCCGGAGAACCCGGTGCCCTGGCCGCGCTTGACGACAATCACGTTCTTCGCCTTGTCGGCATTGAGAATGGGCATGCCGTAAATGGGGCTGTCCGGATTGCTGCGTGCCACCGGGTTGACCACATCATTGGCGCCGATGACCAGTGATACGTCGGCCTTCTCGAACTCGTTGTTGATTTCGTCGAGATCGTAGATGCGGTCGTAGGGCACCCCGGCTTCAGCCAGCAGTACGTTCATGTGCCCCGGCATCCGGCCGGCCACAGGGTGAATGGCGAACTTCACGTCCACGCCCCGCTCGATGAGCATCTGGCACAGTTCCCATACCTTGTGCTGCGCCTGTGCCACGGCCATGCCGTAACCCGGCACCACAATGACTTTCTCTGCGTAGGCCATCATCACGCCGGCATCAGAGGCCTGGATCGGCTTGAGGCTGCCGCCTTCCTCATCCATGGCGCCTTCTTCGGCACTGCCGAAGGCACCAAAGAGCACGTTGCTAAGCGGCCGGTTCATGGCATTGGCCATCAACTGCGTGAGCATGGTGCCTGCCGCGCCGACGACCGTACCGGCGATAATCATCGCCGCGTTGTCGATCACGAAGCCTTCGAAGGCCACGGCCAGACCGGTCAGGGCGTTGTACAGGGAGATCACCACCGGCATGTCGGCGCCACCAATGGGCACGGTAATGGTGATGCCCAGCAACAGTGACAACAGGAAGAACGCCGAGACCATGGCCAGTCCGGCATCACCGGCCGCGAGGGCAACGTGTACACCCGCCGCGGCGATGCCCGCCATCAACAGCATGTTGAGGATGTTCTGGCCGGGGAAACGCCAGGTTTTCTTCATGATCCCCTGCAACTTGGCAAAGGCAATCAGACTGCCGCTGAAGGCGACCGAACCAATAATGCCGCCGAGCACGGCCAGGGTCATGATGATGCGGCCGTGGTCTTCACCACTGTAGAGTTCGATGGCCGCAATACAGGCAGCGGCACCGCCGCCCATGCCGTTGTACAGCGCCACCATCTGCGGCATGTCGGTCATGGGGACCTTGCGGCCGCTGATCCATGCCGGAATACCCCCCACCGCAATGGCGACCAGCATCAGAATATAGTTGGTCTGGGTCACGGTGTCGGCCATGGCCGGGTGCACGAAGGTCACGACCGTGGCCACCACCATACCGGCGCCGGCCCACAGGATGCCCGCACGCGCTGTCTTCGGCGAACTCATGCGCTTGAGGCCGAGAATGAAAAGGAACGCCGCTACAAAATAGGCGACATTGATGACGTGTGTGAGTCCTTCCCAGGCAAGGATGGCTTCCATTTATGCGTCCTCCTTGCTGCTTTTGAACATTTCCAGCATGCGTTCGGTGACTACATAGCCCCCCGCCGCATTGCCGGCACCCAGGACGACGCCGATAAAGCCGATGGTCTGGGCGAGTACGGTTTCCGCCTGACCCAGAGCAACCATGGCGCCCACCAGCACGATGCCGTGCACGAAGTTGGAACCGGACATCAGTGGCGTATGCAGAATCGCCGGCACCCGGCCGATGATCTCGTAGCCGGTGAAGGCTGCGAGCATGAAAATATACAGTGCGATGAAGCCCTCAATCATGACTTGCCTCCTTCCACCAGCTCGCGTGTCTGCTGGTGCTTGATTTCGCCATCGTGGGTGACCACGCTGCCGGCGAGGATTTCGTCATCCCAGTCCAGTTCCAGCTTGCCTTCCTTGATGATCAGCCCGAGGAAGTTCTGCAGGTTTTTGGCGTACATCTCGCTGGCGTGCTCGGCGAGCATGCTGGGCACGTTGAGCGGGCCGTAGATGATGGCATCGCCGTGCTCGACCTTCTCGCCCGGTTTGGTGAGCTCGCAGTTGCCACCGGTTTCAGCGGCCAGGTCGATAATGATGGCTCCCGGCTTCATGTTGGCGACCATCTTTTTGGGGATAATCTGCGGCGCCGGGCGGCCGGGGACGGCCGCGGTGGTGATCACCGCA
Source organism: Gammaproteobacteria bacterium (assembly GCA_007134115.1). Taxonomy (GTDB): domain Bacteria; phylum Pseudomonadota; class Gammaproteobacteria; order UBA5335; family SLRW01; genus SLLK01. Next base: position 5,890 of record SLLK01000275.1, read on the forward strand.
TCCGCCTTGGCGACGTGATCGGCCAGCATCTGCTGCTGCTTGTCGCGCTCTTCCTTCGTCAGTTCACGCGCATAACCGCCTTCGCCGGAGGCTTCCAGATCCAGTTCCAGGAATTTGGCGCCCAGGGATTGCACCTGCTCCTTGGCTTCGGGGCGCACGTCGTAGGCCTCTACGCGGGCACCGAGACGCTTGGCGGTGGCGATCGCCTGCAAACCGGCGACCCCGGCGCCGACCACCAGTACCGTGGCCGGACGGATGGTGCCGGCGGCGGTGGTGAGCATGGGAAAGAAGCGGCCCATCATATCGGCGGCCATCAACGCCGCCTTGTAGCCGGCAGCCGAGGCCTGCGAAGACAATGCGTCCATCGACTGCGCGCGCGAGATGCGCGGCACGTACTCCATGGAAAAAGCGGTGATCTTGCGCTCGCGCAGTTTCTTGACCATGTCCTTGTTGGCGTGTGCGGCGAGAAAGCCGATAAATACCGAGCCTTCCGGGAACGCGGCGACTTCGTCGACGGTCGGCGGCGCGACCTTGAGAATGATGTCCGCGTCCTTGTATGCCGCCGCGGCATCCTTGACCAGCTTGGCGTCAGTGTAGGCCTCGTCGGGGATACGCGTGGGTGCGCCGGCGCCCTTTTGCACCAGTACCTCTGCGCCCATCCCGGCGACCTGGGAGACCACTGCGGGAATCAGCGCAACGCGCTTTTCACCCTTGGCGGTTTCCCCGGGTACAGCAACTTTAATTGCCATGGCATGTCTCCAGAGCCAGATTGAAGTCCGATGTTCAGATTGTCACCGAGCGCCTTGTCGGCAACTCATTGCCATGCGTGAAGCGATCACATGACCGGCCGGGAACTGGTCACTCCCGAAAACGGAAATAAAGCCAGTATTTTTCCCGTGCAAGGACCCTCGTCCTGTCTTCGGTGTTCGCACGGTGACGGTTTTTTTGCCCCAACAGCTCTGCTGGCGATCAGGGAAAAATCCATACAGAACAACTTGTTGGTATCTTCAGTTCGGGGTTTCCGGGCAACCGGATTCCCGACCAGCCGCCTAGTCTAACGATTCTGCCCGGCCAACACCACCGCCGGCAGCCCTGCGCGGGGCCTTTGCCGGGGTTGCATTTGCCGCGGGTTTTTGAGATACACGAGGGCAAACCCGCCCATTGTCCGGCTTTAAGGGCCGCGAGGTGTACGGTGTACGAACTGGCGCAACAGGTACTGCGCACGGATGCATCCGGCATGCCGCTGGAGTGGATTGACTACCAGCAGGCGGTGCGCCTGTATCATCTGCAACAGGTTGCCTACGCCTGTGGCTCCCCCCTGTACGCGATCCATGGTGGCACCTGTGCGCGCACCGGCCGCCGCAGCGTGATCGAAGTCAACTCCATCCTGGCCACGTTCGGCAACCAGCAGGCCATCAACAAGGCCCGTCGCAATTACACGCCGCCGTTGAGTAATCGCACGCTGTTCCGGCGCGATGACAATTTGTGCCTGTATTGCGGGGAACATCTGCCGGTGACGCTGCTTTCCCGCGATCATGTCACCCCCCTGAGTCAGGGCGGGCAGGATATATGGGCCAACGTGGTTACGGCGTGCAAGCGCTGCAACAACCACAAGGCCGGACGCACACCGGAACAGGCGGGCATGCAACTGCTGGCGATTCCCTTCACCCCGACCCACGCTGAATATATTTACCTGCAGGGCCGTCGCGTGCTGGCCGACCAGATGCAGTTTCTGCTGGCGCATTTTCCGCGCACCAGTCCGTTGCACCAGCGTCTGCATCTGCCTGAGCCGGGCACCGGTTGACCTCCGTCCCGCCCGGGGCAGTCAGAACAGGTGTTGATGGTGGAAGTTGTCGGGCACCTCGAACGGTTCTGTCCCCGGATCGTCTCGCTCCAGCCGCAGCAGCTCGAAGTGCTCCTGCGAGTCGTCGAGCAGCGAGCGGGTGAAAATCGGCATGTGCTCAATCAGCTCGACCGGCATCGCCGCC
>SLLK01000186.1 GCA_007134115.1 Gammaproteobacteria bacterium
AACCTGGGTTGGCGGAGTCAGAGTCCGCAGTCCTACCGCTAGACGATCCCCCAATAAACCTGGTTGTAGCTTCTGGCCCCCTGGCTAATCAAGCCGGCCGCCTCAACGGCGGCGGGGACCAGGATTATTCGCCCCATCCAGGGGGCTCACCCCTTCGGGGCCGGGCTACGCGCGTTCAAAATCGCTCGTCCATGGCGATTTTGTGCTGCGGCTCGTTCAGTACCCGTGGTCTGACAGCACCACCGCAGCCACGAGGCGTCCTGGCAGACCAGCCAGGCCCGATTAACGCTTGGAGAACTGGGGTGCGCGGCGGGCCTTGCGCAGGCCAATTTTCTTGCGCTCCACCTGGCGGGCGTCGCGGGTGACGTAGCCGTGCTGGCGCAGGCCTGGCCTGAGGCCTTCATCGTAGTCCATCAGTGCGCGCGTGATGCCGTGGCGGATGGCGCCGGCCTGACCCGTATCGCCGCCGCCGCTGACGGTGACGTTAACGTCAAAGCGATCGGTCATTTCGGTGCTTTCCAGCGGCTGGCGTACGACCATGCGCGAGGTTTCGCGGCCGAAGTATTCATCCAGCGGCTTGCCGTTGACTACGATGCGGCCACTGCCGGGCTTGAGAAACACGCGAGCGCAGGAGCGCTTGCGTCGACCGGTTCCGTAATTCTGTGTTTGTGCCATCTTGCGACTTTCCCGTGTATTGGTTCGCCGGAACTCAGAGTTCCAGCGGCTTCGGCTGCTGTGCCTCGTGACGGTGATCGCCGCCGGCGTACACCTTGAGCTTCTTGAACATGGCGCGACCCAGCGGATTGCGCGGCATCATGCCCTTCACCGCGTACATAATTGCACGCTCGGGATGCCGGGCCATCAGGTTTTCCAGCGACATGGACTTCAGATTACCGATGTAACCGGTGTAACGGTGGTACATCTTGTCCTGCATCTTGTTGCCGGTCACCTTGATCTTTTCAGCATTGACCACCACCACGTAGTCACCCGTATCCACGTGCGGGGTGTACTCCGGCTTGTGCTTGCCGCGCAGACGGCGGGCGATCTCGCTGGCCAGGCGCCCGAGGGACTTGCCTGTCGCGTCGACCACATACCAGTCGCGCGTTACGGTCTCATTCTTGGCGGAAAAGGTTTTCATTGGTTCCGGCTCCGGGACAACTGCATGGACACGCTTTGCGTCTCCTTCAAAGGCGCGCAATGATACTAGCAAGACACGCCATAATCAACGCCGGCCACGCGGCGCGGGTAACAGCAGACGCTCTACCACCGCCCCACCCACCAGGTGTTCGCGAATAATCTCGTCGATATCGTCCTCGCTGGCGAAGGTGTACCACACGCCCTGCGGGTAAACGACCATCACCGGCCCCTGCCCGCAACGGTCCATGCAGCCGGCCATATTGATGCGCACACCCCCGACGCCGGCCAGCCCGAGTTCCTTGACGCGCTGTTTGGCGTAGGCGCGCAGGGGTTCCGCGCCGCGCGCAGCACAGCACGGGCGCGCCGGATCATCGCGCAGGTTGGTGCAAAAGAATACGTGGTGGCTATACCAGGCCGTCATGCTGCTGTGCTCCGGTAATGTCAGAACTCATAACCCAGCGACAGGGCCGTATAGCGGTCCGATTTTACCCGCCCTTCCGCGACATCACTGTTGCGCTGGAAAGTAAAGCTGAAACGCCAGAACAGGTTGCCAATCAACGTGGTGCTCAGCGAGCTCACAGTTTCCACATAGGTGTTGCTGCTGCCTTCTTCAACCACTGCCTCCTGACGGAAGGTGGTGGCATCCGTTACCGACCAGCGCAGCTTGGCCGCGGCACGGCCGATACCCTCGTTTTCACTGTCGTCACCATCCACCGCCTCACGGCGCCGGATCTGGCGCAAACCGCCACCGATTTCGGCATCCAGATCCACCGCGTCGGATTTCACCAGCCGGCGACCGTAACCCACGGTCTGGGACGTCCGGCTGTTGAGACCGGCGAATCGATCGCGCTCAAAATCGGCGGTAACGAAGACGTAGTTGAACTCGGTGAAATTGTAGTCGCTCTTGATCCCGGCCCGGTATCTTTCGGTGGTGGTTTCGCCGGCATCCTGTGAATGACGCACCCGAGCGTTAAACGAATGCCGCCAGTCAGCCCACTCCAGGTCCATGCGCAGCGCAGCGTTGGTGGTGCGCACCTCGGAGTTGCCGCTGCTGGCCTGAAAGCCAACCTCGGCGCTGCCTTCGAGGGTCTGTCCGATGGCCGGCTTCACCAGGGCCAGTACAAGTAGCAGGATGATTGCTCGATTCGTCACGGAGCCTCCCGTCAGTCCGAAAAAAACCGCCTGATGCGGCGGGCTGCAACAATACAACTCGGAACGACTGCCAGAAACGAGATTTGTTCCATTCCCGGGACAATCCATACCGGGCGAGCCTGATCAAATCATTCCGGATCCGCGCCCTGTGAGATCAGGGCATGCGCGGCACATTGCGCCCGTAATAGATTTCCAGCATCTCCTTGCGAAGACGCTCGCGGATGCGGCGTTTTTCCTTCGTCTCCAGGGACTTCTGGCTCACACCAAAAAGGTAATGATCCAGCTCGAACTCCTTGAGCAGCATCTTGGTGTGGAAAATGCTCTCCTGATAGACGTTCACATCCAGCATTTCGTAACGGGCACGCGTATCCCTGGAAAGATAGTTCTGGATGGAATTGATCTTGTGATCAATAAAATGCTTCTTGCCGCGCACATCGCGGGTGAAACCGCGCACCCGGTAATCCACGGTAACAATGTCCGAATCAAAGCTGTGGATGAGGTAATTCAACGCCTTGAGCGGTGAAATGACGCCACAGGTAGACACGTCAATGTCCGCGCGGAAGGTGCTGATACCATTGTGCGGGTGGGTTTCAGGATATGTATGAACCGTGATGTGGCTCTTGTCCAGATGGCCCACCACCGCGTCGGGCAATGGCCCCGGCGCTTCGCTGTTGTTCATTTCCTCCGGGGCCACCGGCTCTTCGGAAATGAGCATGGTCACACTGGCACCCTGCGGCTCGTAATCCTGGCGGGCGATATTGAGAATATTCGCGCCAATGATGTTGGAGACGTCGGTGAGAATCTGGGTCAGACGCTCGGCGTTGTACTCTTCATCGATATAATCGATGTAGTCCCGGCTATGCTGATCACTGGGCGCATAGCAGATGTCATAGATATTGAAGCTGAGCGTCTTGGTCAGGTTGTTGAACCCGTGCAGCTTCAGTCTGGGAATCGGTTTCGCCAACGTCGGCCCTCCTGATTCAATTCGTCAATGCACCACCCGTCACTGACGGTGGAAGGCTGTCCAACCCGGCGCAAGCACACTGGTCACTCCGCACGCGCACACCGGCATCCGGGAGCCTGCAAGTATAGTGCACACACCGCGGATCAAGAACCGTCATCCTCAATCACATCGAAGGCATGGGTGATTTCCGCCGTCTTGCCCAGCATGATGGATGCCGAACAGTATTTTTCCGCCGACAGTTCCACCGCACGCGCCACCCGCGCCTCAGTCAGGCCGCGGCCACGCACCGTGAAGTGCACATGTATACGAGTGAATACCCGGGGTTCGGACTCGGCGCGTTCAGCGTTCACCTCCGCTTCGCAGCCGGTGACATCCTGGCGCCCCTTGCGCAGAATGTGCACCACATCGAATGCGGCGCAACCGCCCATGCCCATCAACAGCAATTCCATGGGGCGAGCGCCGCCATTGCGCCCGCCCGCCTCCGGCGGACCGTCGAGAATTACCTCGTGGCCACTGCCGGACTCGGCAGCAAAACTTGCTTCACCCAACCACCGGATATGTGCCTTCATGGTGCTCATCCTGTGCCAGCGAGCGCGCGAGGGTACCATATTCAGAGTGATGAATGCGCCGTTCCGGCGCCGTCGAACCCCGCCAGTGAGGGTGTATACTGAAAATATGTTGACAAGAAACCACATCGCAAGGCAGCGAGGCAGCCGCTAATGTCCACTGCCATCAACAGGGAAACCGGCAACCCGATCATCGACAGGTTCCTGTCGCATTGTCACCTGCGCGCCTACGCCAAGAATCATCTGGTGATCCAGGGCGGCGATGTCCCGGACACACTGTACGTGATTGTGGAAGGCTCGGTCGCCGTGATCATCCAGGACGAAAAGGGCAATGATATCGTGCTGGCCTACCTCAACCGGGGCGATTTCTTTGGCGAAATGGGCATGTTCTACGAACACGCCACACGCAGCGCCTGGGTGCGCACCCGCACCGCCTGCCGCATCGCCGAAATCAGCTACGCCCGTTTCCGCGCCATCGCCGACCACAGCCCCGACATACTTTTCGAACTGGCCGCGCAGATGGCCGCCCGCCTGCGCCGCACCAACCGCAAGGTCGGCGACCTGGCCTTCCTGGATGTCACCGGCCGCATTGCCCGCACACTGCTCGATTTGTGCGAACAACCCGACGCCATGACCCACCCCGACGGCATGCAGATCCGCGTCAGCCGCCAGGAACTCGGGCGCATCGCCGGCTGCTCCCGCGAAATGGCCGGCCGGGTACTCAAGTCGCTGGAAGAACAGGGGCTGCTGGAAGTGGCGGGAAAAACCATCGTGGTTCTGGGGGCGAGGGATTAAGGGCGTATTAAGCAGTTAAGCATTAAGTAGTTAAGCATTAAATAGTTAAGTCGCGTGACGGAATGCTGCAAAGCCGAAAACCATGGCGTACGCGCCGGCAGGTTGGAGAAGAATGGCCCGGGGATTTGCCGCGAAATGGACGCGAAATCAAGGGTAATAACGGGTCAGGCGAAGGCTAGCGAACAAGCCCCCGGGAATTTAGTCCGGGCGCGGCAAATGTCGACAACCTGTTCCGTCAATCTGAAGCCCCAGGCCACCCGGAGATCCGCCCGCATCCCTTCATCTCCAAATGATTTATCTCGCGTAAATTTCGCGTCCATTTCGCGGCAACCCCAACAAACGATCGGCGCGCGTGACCCGGCTTCGGACCAGCAATGCATCTGGCGCGCCTTAATACTTAATTACTTAAATACTTAATTACTTCCCCCCAAACATCTCCGCCAACTTCCCGCCCGGATCATCCGCCTTCATGAACGCCTCGCCAACGAGGAACGCGTGCACGCCGTGGGCGCGCATTTTTGTCACGTCGACGGCGGTGTGGATGCCGCTTTCGGTGACGATCAGGCAGTCATCGGGGACTTCGTCGAGCATCTCCAGCGTGGTTTCCAGGCGGGTGTCGAAGGTGCGCAGGTCGCGGTTGTTGATGCCGACCAGGCGGGGTGACAGGGCCAGGGCCCGCGCCAGCTCGGTCCGATCATGCACTTCGATCAGCACATCCATGCCCAGCGCTTCAGCCAGGCCGCCCAGTTCACCCATTCGGGCATCAGTCAGCGCCGCGACAATCAACAAAATGGCGTCGGCGCCCATGGCGCGCGCTTCGTAAACCTGCAGCGGATCGACGATAAAGTCCTTGCGCAGCGCTGGCAGCTCACACGCGGCACGGGCCTCGATCAGGCAGTCCGGCGCACCGGCGAAAAAATCCCGATCGGTCAGTACGGACAGGGCCGTCGCCCCGCCCCGAGCGTAGGAACGGGCAATCGCCGCCGGATCAAAATCGGCGCGCAGTACGCCCTTGCTGGGCGACGCCTTTTTGATCTCGGCGATCACCGCCGCCTCGCCATGATCCACGCGGCGGCGCAAGGCATTCACCAGGCCGCGTGGCGTGGAGGCTGTCGCCGCCGCATCCTGCCAGTACGACAGCGGCTGCGCCTGCAAGTCGACCAGTTCCTCGCGCTTGCGTGCGAGGATACGCTCCAGAATATCGCTACTCATGCCGTACCCGCAGACTGGCTGAACTGCCCCAGCCGTTCCAGCACCTGACGGGCGGCACCGCTGTCAATCACCTCGCGGGCCTTGTCCACGCCTCCCTGCAGATCCTCGGCCAGGCCCGCCACGTAAATCGCGGCACCGGCATTCATCAGGATAATATCGCGCGCCGGGCCGTCCTCGCCGTCCAGCACACTGCGTATCAGGGCCAGGCTCCCGGCGGCATCATTGACCCTCAACGCGTCCAGCACACCCACCGGCAAACCCACATCGCCGGGCGCGATGGTGTAAGTGGACACCACCCCGTCGCGGAGTTCGGCCACATGCGTGGGACCGGCGATACTGATCTCGTCCAGACCGTCCGCCGAGTGCACCACCATGACATGCCGGCTGCCCAGTTCACCCAGCACCTCGGCCAGCGGCTCAACCCGGGCCTCGTCATACACGCCAAGCAGCTGATTGGGGGCGCCGGCCGGATTGGTCAGCGGCCCCAGCACATTGAAGATGGTACGCACGCCCATTTCCTTGCGCGGACCAATGGCATGCTTCATGGCGCTGTGATGCGCCGGCGCGAACAGAAAGCCCACGCCGACCTCCCGTATACACTGGCCCACCTGCTCCGGCGACAGGTCCAGCTTCACCCCGGCGGCTTCCAGCACATCCGCGCTGCCGGAACTGCTGGATACCGACCGGTTGCCGTGCTTGGCCACTTTGGCGCCGGCGGCAGCCGCCACCAGGGCGGTCGCGGTGGACACATTGAACAGGCCACTGGCATCGCCACCGGTGCCGCACGTATCCACAAGGTACTGGTCATCGCCGACCTCAACACGGGTCGCCAGTTCGCGCATCACGCGCGCGGCGGCGGCAATCTCGTCGGTGGTCTCGCCCTTCATGCGCAGCGCAATCAAAAACCCGCCGATCTGGGCCGGCGTGGCGCCGCCGGTCATGATCTGGCGCATCACAGCGCCCATTTCATCCGCCGACAAATCACGACGCTCGGTCAGCGCACGCAATGCCTCCTCGATTTTCATGGCTTCCTCCCATGGTTGCTCCCGGGGCATTGTACTTGGGTGAAGGGGTAATGGGCAGGTGCCTGCGGGCCGGCTAACGACTGCCAGAGGTCACGAGATGAATGATATTGGCCGGGCTCGACACCCAGAAACCGGCCAAACCGTCCGGCAGCGCTTCGATTTCATCCCGCCGCGCGCAGCCGTGGCGTTCCAGCCAGGCCGCAGCGGCCTTCACATCGTCAGCCACCACCTCCAGCCAGACCTCCGCCTGACTCAGCGCTTCTACCCGGTCAATCCACAACACCTTGTCACCGAACTGGAAACGGGTGGTTTCCGTGCTGCTGGACGCCGGGCCTGCCAACGCCTCAAAACCAAGCACGTCCCGGTAAAACAACACGGTCTGGTGGTATTCATGCGCCGGTATTTTCATGGCAATGTTACGACCCGGACTGAATTCCGGTTTCATTTGCATGCTCCTCCTGTTGATCCCGCATCCCCCCGCCACATGCCGGGAAACAGGCCACCAGACCACGCCCACATATTGACACTGGTTGAGCCCGGCGCCGTTGCCGTTCACTATTTGCCCGATTCCGCTCCTTCGCCGCCCCGCAACCGCAGGTAAAGCCCGCCCATGACAGACACAGACGTGGTAATCATCGGCGCCGGGGCAGCCGGCCTGATGTGCGCGGCCGCTGCGGGCAACCGCGGCCGACGTGTCCTGGTCATTGACCACGCCAACAAGGCGGGCAAGAAAATCCTCATGTCCGGCGGCGGGCGCTGCAACTTCACCCACCTGCACAGCACGCCGCAGAACTTTCTCTCCGCCAACCCGGCATTTTGCATTTCCGCGCTCAAACGGTACACACCCGGACAATTCCTGGCGCTGGTTGAGCACCACGGTATCCCCTGGGTG
>SLLK01000229.1 GCA_007134115.1 Gammaproteobacteria bacterium
CGCCCCCCGCAGAAGCATCACCCGCCGGGGATACGGACTCCGGAAAACGAACCGCAGCACCTGCCGCCGACACCCCGGCCGCCGCGAGCAAGGCCGATACCGACCTGCTGGTGCTGGGCTCCGGCCCGGGCGGATATGCGGCGGCCTTTCGCGCCGCTGATCTGGGCCTGCATGTCACACTGGTGGAACGCTACCCCACCCTCGGCGGCGTGTGTCTCAATGTTGGCTGCATTCCATCCAAGGCCTTGCTGCATGCCGCGCGGGTCATTCGCGAAAGCGAAGACATGGCCGCCCACGGTATTCGCTTCGGCGCACCCGAGATCGACCTGGAGCGTTTGCGCGAATGGAAATCGGGGGTGGTCAAGACCCTGACAGACGGCCTCACCGGACTGGCCAAAAGACGCAAGGTCACCGTGATACAGGGCACCGGGCGGTTCACCGGCGCCCACTCGCTCAGCGTTGAATCGCCCGAAGGCGAGCGCACGATTCACTTCAAACAGGCCATTATTGCCGCCGGCTCGCAGGCCGCGAGCCTGCCCGACATGCCCTCAGACCCCCGCCTCATGGATTCCACCGATGCCCTTGAGCTCAAGGATATTCCGTCCCGCCTGCTGGTCATTGGCGGCGGCATCATCGGCCTGGAGATGGCCACGGTGTACAGCGGCCTGGGCAGCCACGTCAGCGTGGTGGAGATGACCGATCATCTCATGCCGGGCGCCGACCGGGCCCTGGTCAAGCCGCTGCAAAAACGCCTGCAGGCACAGTGCGAGGCGATTTACACGGGCACCCGGGTCACCGGCGTCAGGGCCGCAAAGCAGGCGCTCAAGGTCAGCTTTGAAGGTCAATCGGCGCCGGCCGAGGGCGCGTTTGACCGTGTGCTGGTCGCCATTGGCCGGCGCCCCAATGGCGCGCGTATTGGTGCCGATGCCGCCGGCGTCGAGGTCGATGAGCACGGCTTTATCGCAGTCGACGAGCAAATGCGCACCCATGTGCCGCACATTTTTGCCATCGGCGATATCGTGGGTGAACCGATGCTTGCTCACAAGGCCACCCATGAAGGCAAGCTGGCTGCGGAGGTCGCCGCCGGCGAACGTCGCGGCTGGGACCGGCGCGTGATTCCCTCGGTGGCCTACACCGATCCCGAAGTCGCCTGGGTGGGTATCACCGAGGCGCAGGCCAAAGCGCAGGGTATCGACTACGGCATGGGCAGTTTCCCATGGAGTGCCAGCGGCCGTGCGCTGGGACAGGCGCGGCCCGAGGGCGTGACCAGGTTGTTGTTCGATCGTCGCGACGATCGCATCATCGGCGCCGGCATGGTCGGCCCCAACGCCGGCGAACTCATTGGCGAGGCCACCCTGGCCATCGAAATGGGCTGTGTTGCCGAGGATATCGGCCTGACCATCCATCCCCACCCGACCCTGTCGGAAAGCGTGGGCATGGCAGCCGAGGCCTTTTCGGGCACACTGACGGATCTGTACATCCCCGGCGCGCGGGCCAAAGGCAAGTAAAACGGCAGGCATTCGCCGGCACAGCCCGACACTCGGTGAATTCAGCGCCATGTGCACGCCTCGCGGGCACAGCAGCCAACCCGTGCCGGGCAATGATAGAATGCCGGCCACCCGAATTCGACAGGAACACTCCATGGCAAACCCGGCCGGCATTCCCCCCACCGATCTCGGCCACCAGACCGAGCCGCTGCGGGAAGCCCTGCGCGAGGCCATTGACCGGGTCCTGTTGAGCAAGCAATTCGTGCTCGGCGAGGAAGTCACCGCGTTCGAGCACGAAGTCGCCGCCTTTCTGGGTGTGGCGCATGCAGTAGGCGTGAACTCGGGCACCGATGCCTTGACCATCGGCTTGCACGCACTGGGTATCGGCCCCGGCGACGAAGTGATTACCTCGCCGTTCAGTTTTTACGCGGCGGTGGAAGCAATCAGCCGCTGTGGCGCAACACCGGTATTCGCCGATATTGACCCGCACACCTTTACCCTGACCCCCGACTCGGTGCGCGAAGCGATCACCGCGCGCACCCGAGCCGTGCTGCCAGTGCATTTGTACGGACAGGCCGGCGAGCTCGACGGCATCCTGGATGTGGCCGCCCGGCATCAACTGAAGGTCGTCGAGGATGCCTGCCAGGCCTTCGGCGCGCACTACGGCGAACGCTACCTGGGCACCCTGGGTGACGTCGGCACCTACTCGTTCTATCCCACCAAGAATCTCGGCGCGATCGGCGATGCCGGCCTGCTGGTCACCAACCGTAACGACATCGCCGACAGCGCCCGGCATTTACGCAATCATGCCCAGACGCGCCGCGGTTATCACGACGATATCGGCTACAATTCGCGGCTTGACAGCATCCAGGCTGCCGCCCTGCGGGTACGCCTGCCCCATGTCAGCGGCTGGAATGAAGCGCGACGGGCGTGTGCCGCGCGTTATACCGAACGGCTGCAGGACATCCCCGGCATCACCCTGCCCGCCACCGCGCCCGGCAACAGGCACATATTCCACCAGTACACCATTCGTGTCGGTGGCGGTCAGCGCGATCAACTGCAGCAGGCCATGCTCGGGCACAATATCGGTTCGGTGGTCTATTACCCGGTGCCCCTGCATCAGTTGCCCATGTACTATAACGCCACCCTGATCCTGCCCGAAGCCGAGGCGGCCGCCGAGGAGGTCCTCAGTCTGCCGCTGTGGCCGGATATGGATGAAGCCACCATGGAGCAAGTCGTGAATACGCTGCGTGCCTGCGTGCACAAGCTCAAACTGCCGGCCTGAAGAACGCCTGGCGAATCCTTCAGCGTGGCGTCACCGGTCGGCACCACACCGGCATATACAGGGCCACCCACAACAGCCACGCCAGCGTCCACAATACGCCGGCCACCACCATGGCCGTAAACCATTCCAGAGGCACCCCGTAAGGCGCCAGCAAACGCACCACGGCGGCCACCGCAGGCACCGCGAACAACCAGGGAGTGAGCCGTCCCACTTCCAGTGCGTGACCGCTGTGACCCAGGCTCACCCGGCTCATCATCCCCATGGCCAGGGTGCCAAGCGCGCCAATGCTCAGCGCATGACTGGCGTCACTGGCGGGCCACACACCACTGACCACACCGACCGCCGCGAACAACAAGCCCACTGCCAGCCACAAATAGCCCAGATGCAACACCCACAGCAGCGGCACCCGCCAGGTAGCCCAGGGCGCCCAGTCCGCCAGCCGCAACAACACGGCCAGCCCGGCCACCGCCAGCAGCACGCCACGCAGCGGCGAGTCCTCCAGCAGGACTGCCGGAATCAGCAACACAGCCGCCAGGTTGGTCAGATGGTCAAGCCAGCCACGCCGGATCACCCCCGCCTCTGGCAATCGCCTTTGGGTGAAGAAGGGAATCACCCTGCCGCCCATGAAAACCAGCAGCGCAACAATGGTGTACAGGCCCAGCTCGAGGGCCACAGCGGCGACCGATCCGGAGCCCGTCAGCGCCAGCACTTGCAGCCCGCCCAGCCAGACAAAAAGGGGAATAAATATCAGGTTGCGGTAACTGCCCGCGCGCACCACTGGTCGGCCGACCGCAATCCCTGCGAGCACAAAAAAGGCCGCTCCGGCCAGCGCTGCCGCCGGTGCCGAGCCGCTGCCCGGCAACCATAGCAACATCCGCACCGCCAACCACAATACCACCAGCAAGCCGATCAGCCGGGGCCCGGCGGTCGGCAGGCCGGTCCAGTTGCGCGCGGCGGTCAACACAAACCCCGCGATCAGCGCACCGCCAAAACCGAACAGCATCTCGTGGGCGTGCCAGCGCACCGGATGTACCACGGGCGTGAGCGGCAAGCCACCCGCCATCAGCAGCAGCCATACCGGTAGCAGCGCGGCCGCCGACAACCCGGCACAGATAAACAGCACACGGAATGGATCGCGCAGCACAGTATCAAACATCAACTCATCCCCCGAGCGAAAATCATGGCGTAAACGGCCATGGCTGGCGTGTCAGCGCAATCAATGCGATCCAGACAAATGTCGCCAGCGCCGCCGCAAGCAGGCCCGCGCGCAACCATAAAGCACGCCGGTGCAGGCGAAATGCCGCCATGCCCAGCAAGATATAGACAACGATCAATACCAGCTTGAGCGTGAGCCATTCGACCGTCGGCGGATACTGCCGGCTGAGCACCATCAGACCGATCCCGCTGAACAACAACAGGGTATCCACCCCGTGGGGCAGAACACGCCAGAGACCCGGGGGCGGCTCACGCCCGCTGAGGACCACAGGGACGGCGCGTGCCACAAATAACGTCACACTGCCCAACGCCAGCGCCACGTGCAGGTACCGCAGAATCAGCCATGCACTCATCCGTCCACGCTCCCGCCGTTGGCACTCATGCACCGTTCAGCAACAACCCCTCAAGGCACCATCGACCCGAGAAGCCCCGGAATACCCATGGGATCACCGACCTGAGGGGGAGGCCGGCAACCGGCATACATATCCCGGAGCCGGAACCGAGCCTGACAGGAACGCACCAGCGACACAGTGACCTGGATCAAGCGCAGGCGCGTCCAGGGCAATACGGCCCTGCGCATGCGCCACGGCCACAGCCTGTGCCACGCAAGCGGCGGGAGGTTGATCAAGGAGAAAGCCGTTCGATGTACCAGTCATCGGCTTGTCGCATGTAGCGCAAGCGGTCATGCATGCGGTGGATACCGTTCTGCCAGAACTCGACACACTCCGGCACGACCAGGAACCCGCCCCAGTGCGGTGGCCGCGGCACCTCGGTGTGGCCATACAGGGCATCGAGACGCACAAATGCCTGATCCAGCACCTCGCGTCCCTTGACCACCGTGCTCTGCGCGGAGGCCCAGGCGCCGATCTGGCTCTCGCGCGGCCGGCTGGCAAAATAGGCATCGGATTCAGCGGCCGGAACATGCTCGGCACGCCCTTCCACCCGCACCTGACGGCCCATGCGATCCCACCAGAAGACCAGACTGCAGTGCGGATTGCCGCGCAACTCCACAGCCTTGCGACTGTTGTAATTGCTGTAGAACACAAAGCCGCGCGCATCGGCCTCCTTGAGCAGCACGATACGCGCCGATGGTCGACCGGCCACATCAACGGTGGCCAGCGTCATGGCCGTATGGTCTACCTGTCCGGCGTGGCCGGCCTCGTCAAACCACCGGGCAAACTGCGTCATGGGGTCCGCAGCCAGCTCTGTCGCCGACAGTCGGGCTAACCGGTCCTGTTCACTCATACGCATACGACTCCGGCGACAAACAATGGATCGGGGTTCCCCCCGGGCGCTGCATGTTACCGGGCGACGCCGGCTTGATCCAGATCATGACTGTTTTTCCCGGGTCGCCCTAAGCTGCCAGTCAAGGTTGCCACAAGCCGCCACGAGTCATCCGCATGCCGTCGACGATCGAATTCAAGCAGACATTGTTGCAGCGTTACGATCAGCCGGGGCCCCGCTACACCTCCTACCCGACCGCTCCACACCTGCGTGAAGATTTTGGCGCGACCGAGTACGCCGCCCTTGTACAACGCGGCAACGACGACCCGGTCCCCCGGCCCCTCTCGCTGTATCTGCATATCCCTTTTTGCACAAGCCCCTGTTTCTATTGCGGCTGCCACCGGGTGATTACGCGCGACCGTACGCGCGGCGAGGACTACCTGGTTCGGCTGCTGCGCGAAGTCAGCCTGCAGGCGGAACTGGTGGATGCGGATCGCACAGTCCGCCAGATTCACCTCGGCGGGGGCACACCCACCTTTCTCACCCCAGCGCAACTCGACCGACTGCTGGAGGGTATTGCTTCGAATTTCCGTCTGGCGCCCGCCACACAAAGGGAGGTGGCGATCGAAATCGATCCGCGCAGCATCGACACGGATGATCTCGCCCGACTCAGAAGCGGCGGCTTCAACCGTGTCAGTTTCGGCGTCCAGGACTTCGACCCGCAGGTACAGCAGGCCATTAACCGCGTGCAACCAGCGGCGCAAACACTGTCCCTCATCGCGTGCGCGCGGCGCGAGCAATTCCACTCAATCAACGTAGACCTGATCTACGGCCTGCCGCGACAGACGCCGGCACGCTTTGAGCACACACTTGACGCGATTATCGACGCCGCGCCCGGGCGCATCGCCCTCTATGGCTACGCCCACCTGCCGCAACGCTTCAAGGCCCAGCGCCAGATCAGGGCGGACGAGTTGCCGGCTGCCGAGCAACGTCTGGAAATCTTCCAGCGCGCGCTGCAGCGACTGGCCGACGCCGGCTACGAACACATCGGTATGGACCACTTCGCCCGCCCGGAGGATGAACTTGCCCGGGCCCGGCGCAACGGCACCCTGATCCGTAATTTTCAGGGCTACGCCGCCGGGGGCCATGCCGATATACTGGGCCTGGGCGTCACCGCGATCAGTCAGACCAGTGACGGTCTGGCGCAGAACACGCGCAGCCTCAGCGAATGGAACCACCAGCTTGATCGCGGCGAGCTGGCGGTAGCGCGCGGCCTGTGGCTGTCCCCTGAAGATCGCCTTCGCGGTGAGTTGATCCAGTCCATCATGTGCCACCAGCTCATTCATATTGACGCAGTGGAACGCCGCCACGGCATTCATTTCTCCGTCCACTTCCAGCGTGAACTGCAGCGCCTGCACCGACTGCAGGACGATGGCCTGGTGCTTATCGACCGCCGTCGCATCGAGGTCACCCCTGCGGGCCAACTGCTGTTGCGTGTCGTCGCCAGCGTGTTTGACGCGTGGCTCACAAGGTCCGGACCAGCCACCCCCATCACCCATTCCCGCATGGTTTGAACCATTTGCACGGCGACGGTTTTATCCATAACCTTTTCATCGTATGATCAGGACGGTGATCGAACGCGCGCGCTGGGCGCCCGAAGGGAGACGCCTGTGAGCCAGACCCTGGAACAACCGCATCTGGATCAACTGCGCAACCTGTGCAGCACCTGCTCGTTGAGTCGACTGTGCGTACCCATGGGTCTGGCCGAGGCCGACGTCGAGCAACTCGACAACATCGTGCAACAGGGGCGACCGTTGCGCGCCGGCGAGCACCTGTTCCGTGCCGACGATCCGTTTAATGCCATCTACGCGGTACGTTCGGGCTGCTTCAAGAGCTACATTGTCGACAGCGAGGGGCATGAACAGGTGCTGGGCTTTCATCTGCCGGGCGAGTTGCTGGGTCTGGACGCCATCTATCCCGAACATCACCGCTGCAGCGCGGTGGCCCTGGACACCGGCTCGGTCTGCACCCTGCCCTATTCGCAGCTCACACAACTGGCAGCCCGCGTGCCCGGTCTGCAAAGCCAGATTTTCCGTTTACTGAGCAAGGATATATCCAACTACGTGGAACTTGCCGCCGACCACACCGCCGATGAGCGTCTCGCCGGCTTTCTGCTCAGCCTGTCGGCGCGCTTTCGCCGGCGCGGTTACTCGGCCACCCGTTTCCGGCTGATCATGCCGCGCCGGGATATCGCCAACTACCTGCGTCTGGCCACCGAAACCATCAGCCGGGTACTCGCCCGCTTCCAGCATAACGGGCTGATCCAGGTGGAGCGCCGCGACGTGGAACTGCTCGATCTCGACGGCCTGCGCCGCACGGCCGGCAGCCTGCACATCGAGTCGCTCTCCTGATTCTCGCTCTCCGGCGATGCCTCCGGGCGACGCCGCCGAACCCGACGCGAAGCGCTCGTCAGATTCCTCACGCCTTGCAGATCAAGACCAGGAGACCGAACA
>SLLK01000254.1 GCA_007134115.1 Gammaproteobacteria bacterium
GGCAGTGCTGTCCCATGCCTGCAGGGCATGGGAGAGTAACGTGGCCGGCGCTTGCCGGGTGGCGTCGTCGGGCAACGGCTGATGCAGGAATTCCAGTGCCATGGCCAGCGCCGTGGCCGGGGACCAGGTATCCACGCTGCGCGAGGCCAGACGCTTGCTCAGCTTGGGCCCGTTTGAACTGACCGCCAGGGGGATATGCAGATAGTCGGGCCGGGGCAGTCCCAGCAGTTGCTGCAGGTAGATCTGTCGGGGAGTGGATGTCAGCAGATCGGCGCCGCGCACAATCTGGTTAATCTGCTGCCAGCCGTCGTCGACCACCACCGCCAGTTGATAGGCATAGTAACCGTCACCACGACGCAGCAGAAAATCCCCGGCGGCCTGTGCGACATTCTGTGACAGCGGTCCCTGGCAGGCGTCCACAAAGCGCACAGGATCTGCGGAGACACGCACACGGACGCTGCGCGGCTGTTTGCCGGGCGGCAGTCCCTCACGACAGGTGCCGGGATAGATAATGCCTTCGGCGCCGCGGACACCGGCCGCCAGTATCTCCTTGCGGGTGCAGCCGCATTCGAAGGCATGGCCCTGCGCGCGCAGGTAGTCCAGGGCCGACGCATAGGCCTCGCTGCGCGTGCTCTGGTAGATCACCTCACCATCCCACCACAGACCGAGACGTTCAAGACTGCGCAGAATACTGTCTGCGGCGGCGGGGATTTCGCGCGGCGGGTCCAGGTCCTCCATGCGCACCAGCCACTGGCCGCCGGCATGGCGCGCGTGCAGCCAGCTCGCCAGTGCTGCGACCAGCGAGCCGAAATGCAGGGGACCGGTGGGGGAGGGGGCAAAACGGCCGCGAATCGGGAGGTCTACGTCAGTGGCTCCGCCCGCTTTGGCCATGCCTGGTGTCCCTTAGGCGCTAGTTACCGAGTTGTTTTTCACGAATCTCGTCAAGCGTCTTGCAGTCGATGCACTGCGTGGCAGTCGGCCGCGCTTCCAGTCGGCGTATACCGATTTCAATGCCGCAGGTATCGCAAAAGCCGAAATCATCGGCGTCCAGGCGTGCAATCGCCTCGCCGATCTTCTTCAGCAGTTTGCGTTCACGGTCGCGCGTGCGCAGCTCGAGGCTGAACTCGGATTCCTGTGTGGCGCGGTCATTGGGATCCGGAAAGTTGGCCGCTTCGTCCTGCATGTGGTGCAGCGTACGGTCCACTTCTTCCATGAGCTCATGTTTCCAGGCCAGCAGGATCTCGCGGAAGTGCTCGCGCTGGGCCTTGTTCATGTACTCCTCGTCGCTGGCCGGCTCATAGGGTTCAAAACCCTTGATTGGCGGGGCGACTCCAGGCTCTTGCGAGTGTTTCGATTGCGGCATTGTTGCGCTCCTGCCCGCAGGCGGCAAAAACAAAACGCGATGTATAGCAGACCATCCCCATGTGCGCAACACGGCTCCGGCCGTGTGGCACCCACGGTGGTAGCATGTCACTGGTCGGTCGGTGTTGGCCAGCCCCGCGGTAAACGCGTGGCTGGCCTGTATGCCGCCATGCCGCTTTGATCGCAATGTCATGGAGTCTTCATGTCTCTGCCGGAATCCTCAAGCCGGGTCGCAGATATACGCCCGTTCCGGGTGATGCAGGTGCTGGCCCGCGCCCGCGAGCTGGAGGCCGCCGGCCGCCACCTGGTACATATGGAAATTGGCGAGCCGGATTTCGCCACGGCGCCGCCGGTGGTGGCGGCGGGGCGTGAAGCGCTGCAACAAGGACTGACGCATTACTCGCCGGCCCCCGGGCTGCCCCAATTGCGCCAGGCCATCGCGGATTATTACCGGGATCAGCGCGGCGTGAGCGTGGCGCCGTCGCGCATTGTGGTGACCACGGGTGCGTCCGGTGCCCTGCAATTGGCGCTGGGCCTGATCCTGGACCCCGGACAGACGCTCCTGGTCACCGACCCCGGTTATCCCTGTTATCGCAATTTCGCGCTGTTTCTGGGCGCCAGGGCCCACACCCTGCCGGTCACTGCCGTGGCCGGCTGGCAGCCCGATGTGCACAGCGTGGCAAGCGCTATGACCGATGATACCCGGGCCCTGCTACTGGCATCGCCGGCCAACCCCACCGGCGCGGTCATTCCGGCGGCGGAGCTGGAACGGCTGGCCAGCTGTCTCGCGGCGCGCCAGAGCTGGCTGGTGGTGGACGAGATCTATCATGGGCTGAGCTATACGGGGGCGCTGCCCAGCGCACTGAATGCCGGTGACAACGTCATCGTGGTCGACAGCTTTTCCAAGTACTTTGGCATGACCGGCTGGCGCATCGGCTGGCTGGTGTTGCCCGAATCACTGGTCGAAGCCGCGGACCGCGTGCAGCAGAATCTTTCTATCTGCGCTCCGGTGCCTGCACAGCATGCCGCTCTGGCGGCGCTGGGCAGTGACGCCATGGCTATCCATGAACAGCGCCGCGAGGCTTTTTGCGCGAGGCGCGATGTGTTGTTACCCGGGCTGCGCGAGCTGGGATTCAGTATTCCAGTGACGCCTGCCGGCGCATTCTATCTGTATGCCGATTGCGCCGCGCTGTCCGACAACAGCGAGGTGCTGGCGCGCGACCTGCTGGAAGAGGCGGGCGTGGCCATCACGCCCGGCGCCGATTTCGGTGATCATCGTGCCGGGCAGCATGTGCGTTTCGCCTATACCACCGGGCTGGAGGCTATTGACGACGGCCTGGAGCGGATGCGGAGGTTTCTGCGGGCGGGTGGTGGCTGACAGTGATCTTGCGCGCACCGGCGTAATCCGGGCCGGCAGTGCCGGGCAACCGTCGGGGCTAGGGCAGGTGTACCGGCGTCGGCGCTTCCCAGCCTGGCTGGCGATGCTCCACCACGATGTCGGTGTAGATGCCGCCGCGCACCTTGAAGTCAGCGGTCAGACGCATGAAGCGGGGCTGCGTGGCGGCGACCAGATCATCCAGGATGCGGTTGGTCACCGCTTCGTGGAAGGCGCCTTCGTCACGGTATGACCAGATGTAGAGCTTGAGTGACTTGAGCTCCACGCAAAGCTGGTCGGGCACGTAGTCCAGATACAGGGTGGCGAAGTCGGGCTGTCCGGTTTTGGGGCAAAGGCACGTGAACTCGGGCATTTCCATGTGGATGGTGTAGTCGCGTTCAGGGTGGGGATTGGCGAAGGTTTCCAGATCGCGGCCGGGGCTGGTGGACATGTTGTTTCCTCGTAAACGGAGCGGACCGCGCCCGAATGGGTGACGGCCCTTCGTGTTCGATGCCGGATACTTTACACTACCCCGCTATCCGGATCATCGGCGCACCTGCGCCGCCACAGATGCTGGTAAACGCACGGAAGAACATGGCATGCGCCTGAGCAAGATCAAACTCGCCGGTTTCAAATCATTTGTCGATCCCACGACGATCGGCTTCCCGGGCAGCATCTCCTGTGTGGTGGGCCCCAACGGTTGCGGTAAATCCAATGTCATCGATGCGGTGCGCTGGGTGATGGGCGAGAGTTCCGCCAAGCACCTGCGCGGTGATTCCATGGCGGATGTGATCTTCAACGGTTCGACCACGCGTAAACCGGTAGGCCAGGCCGCGATCGAGCTCGTATTCGATAACAGCGACGGTTCGGCCGGCGGCGAGTACGCGCAGTACAACGAGATTTCCGTGCGTCGCCAGGTCTCGCGTGATGGCGCCTCGGGCTACTTCCTCAATGGCACACGGTGCCGGCGACGCGATATTACCGACCTGTTTCTGGGTACCGGGCTGGGCGCGCGCAGTTACGCGATTATCGAGCAGGGCATGATTACCCGCTTGATCGAGGCGCGGCCGGAGGAACTGCGTGTACTGCTGGAGGAAGCAGCGGGCATATCCAAGTACAAGGAACGCCGGCGCGACACCGAGAATCGTATTCGTCACACACGCGAAAATCTTGAGCGCCTGAGCGACCTGCGTGAGGAGTTGGACAAGCAACTCAACCATCTTCAGCGCCAGGCGAGCACGGCCGAAAAGTACAAGACCCTGCGCGATGAGGAGCGCGTGCTGGAAGCGCAGCTGATGGCGCTGCGCTGGCGCGGGCTTGATGCCGAGGCGGGTACGCTGGAGCAGGACCTGCGTGCGCGCGAAAACGCCACCGAGCAGGTGGTCGCCGAGCAGCGCGGGATCGAGGCCGAGCTGGAGAAGCAACGCGCCGCGCAGAGCGAGGCCAATGAGGCGTTCAATCGCGAGCAACAGGCGTTCTATGCCATCGGCGCCGATATTGCCCGGCTTGAGCAGAGCATTCAGCACGCCCGCGAGATGCGCCAGCAACAGCAGCGCGAACTGGAGCAACTGACGCACAGTAGCGAGGAAGTGAGCCGGCGCATCGCCCTGGACGAACAGCGCGTTGAGGATGTGCAGCGCACACTGGCGGAGCTGGAACCGGCACGCCAGCGCGCCGGGGAAGCCACCGATGCAGCCGCGGCCGTGGTGGCCGAGCAGGAGCAACAACTGCGCGTGTGGCAGGAAGACTGGCAACAGCACAGCGACCGGCTCAGTGCCTGCCGACAGGCGGTGGAAGTGGAGCAGACGCGCCTGCAACAACTTGAGCAGCAACTGGCGGATGTGCTGGGCCGCGATGAGCGGTTGGCGAGCGAGGTCGAATCACTGGCCGGTAATGAACTGACCACGCACGTGGCCGAGGCTCAGCAGGCCGTGGATCAACACGAGTCGGACCTGAAAGCCCAGCGCGAGAAACTTGAGCGGGTGCTGGCCGAGCTGGAACAGGTGCGTGAGCGCGAGGTGCAGACGCAGTCCGGGCTGCAATCGGCGCACAGTGAACTGCAGGAGGTGAATGGCCGGCTGGCGTCGCTGCACGCCTTGCAGCAGGCGGCACTGGGCGAGGATCACGACGGTGTCACGCAGTGGCTGGCCACACAGCGCCTGGACAAGGCCGAACGTCTGGCACGCCGGCTGGAGGTTGCTCCCGGTTGGGAGGCGGCTGTGGAAGCAGTGCTCGGCGCCAGCCTCGAAGCGCTTTGCGTGGATGATGTGGAGAGCGTGGCGCGCGCCCTGGGCAAACTGGAGAGCGGTACGCTGACCGTGGTGGAGCCGGCCGCCGGTGGTGATGCAGCTTCTGACAGTCTGCGCCGGCAGGTGCAGGGTGACGAGCGGGTAGCGGCGCTGCTCGCGGGCATCTACACCGCACCGGATCTGCCGGCGGCGCTGGCGCGGCGCAGGCAGCTGGCGGCGGGTGAGTCGGTGGTGACGCCGGAGGGGATCTGGCTGGGCGCCAACTGGCTGCGCGTGGCGCGCGACAGTGATGAGCGTGCCGGCATGCTGGCACGTGAACAGGAAATCCGCACACTGGAAGCGCGCCGCGAGCAATTACAGCAGACGGTGCGTGAGGGCGAAGAAGCCCTGGCCGGGTTGCAGCAGCAATTGCGCGAGGCCGAACAGCAGCGTGAAGCGGCGCAACGCGCGGTCAATGAAGCCCACCGGGGGCGCAGTGATGCCGGGGCACGGCAGCAGACGCTGGTCTCCCGGCAGCAGCAGGTGGCCGAACGGCAGACGGCGATTGCGCGCGAGCGCGAAGAACTCGCGGCGCGGGTCGCCGAGCTCGAGCAGGCCACCCGCGAGGCCCGTTCGCGACTGGAACAACAACTGGAAGAATTACCGCGCCTGGAAAGTGCCGGCAAGGAACGCCAGCAGGACCGCGAGAGCCATGCCGCCGGCTTGCAGCACGCGCGCGAGAAACTGGAAGCTGATCGCGAGCACATGCATGCACTGGATCTCAAGGTGCAGGAGCAGCGGGCGGCGGAAGCATCTGCCCGCGAACGGCTGGAGCAGTTCGCCGAGCAGCAGGCGCAGATGGCGCACAGGCGGAGCGAACTGGAAAGCGCCACGGGCCAGGAAGAAGCCCCCGACGGGGAAGCGCACACGCAACTGCAGACGCTGCTTTCGCAACGCACGGAAGTCGAGGCCCGTCTGACCGCCGCGCGCGAACGCCTGACGGAAATCGACGAGGGCATGCGCGAACTGGAGCAGCGGCGACTGGCGTGCGAACGGCGGGTGCAGGAAGTGCGCAGCGAACTGGAAGACCGCCGGCTGGCTTCGCGTGAAATCAAGGTGCGGCAGCAGACCGTGCGTGAGCGCGCCGCCGAAGGGGGGCACGAGGTCGAGGCGCTGGCTGCGGAGTTACCTGCTGATGCCGAAGTGGGCCAGTGGGAGAAACAGGTGCAGCGGTTGGGTGAGCAGATCGCGCGGCTGGGACCCATCAACCTGGCGGCGATTGACGAGTACACGGCACAATCCGAACGCAAGGAGTACCTGGATCGCCAGGACAAGGATCTGTGCGAGGCCCTGGACACGCTCGAGGGGGCCATCCGCAAGATCGACCGCGAGACCCGCACCCGCTTCAAGGAAACCTTCGACAAGGTCAATACCGGACTGCAGGCGACCTTCCCGCGCCTGTTCGGCGGTGGTCACGCCTATCTGGAGCTGACCGGCGAGGACCTGCTGGATACCGGCGTGACCATCATGGCGCGCCCGCCAGGCAAGCGTAACAGCAACATTCATCAGCTCTCCGGTGGTGAAAAGGCACTCACCGCAGTGGCGTTGGTGTTCGCCATATTCGATCTCAATCCGGCGCCTTTCTGTATGCTGGACGAGGTGGATGCACCGCTGGATGACGCCAATGTGGGACGCTTCTGCCAGCTGGTGCAGGAGATGTCGCAACGGGTACAGTTCGTTGTGATTACCCACAACAAGAACACCATGGAGATTGCCAACAATCTGCTGGGTGTGACCATGAGCGAACCCGGCGTGTCGCGCCTGGTCTCGGTGGATGTGGAAGAAGCAGCGCAGATGGCCTCGGGATAATGAACGAAGTGCGGTTGATCATCTTCGTCGTGGGGGTGCTGGTGATGGCCGGCATATACCTGCACTGGCGATTCATGGACGAGGGCGGCCGCCCGCCGCGTGAACGCGATCGTGCGCCGCGCGGCTGGGTCGAGGATGCGCCTGCCGACGCCCCTCGCTGGCAGGAACCGTCTCTGGATGACAGCGAACTGGACGCGCTTGATGAAGACGACGAGCAGTTACCGCTGCTTGAGGATGTCGCCGTGGAAGGGCATGGCAATTACTACAGGGAGACCGCCGCCGACCGTCCCACGCAGGGCGATGCGGAACAGCATCTGCTGATTCTGCATGTGGCGGCGCATCGCGGTCGTTATCTCAATGGCAGTGATATCGCCGATACCCTCGACCAGATGGGGTTCGGCTTTGCCGACAATGGCATTTTTCATTTTTTCGGCGAACCCGATGCCGACGGCGAACCGGTGTTGCTGTTTTCGGCTGCCAATATGCTGGAACCCGGCACTTTCGACGCTGAGCGCATGGGCGAGCTCTATACGCCGGGGTTGACCCTGTTCGCGGTATTGCCGGGGCAGGTGCCGGGACCGCAGGTGCTTGACCAGATGGTTGACACGGCCGGCGATATGGCCCGGCGACTGGGCGCGGAAGTGCTGGACGCGTCACGCGAAACACTGACCGGGGAGACGGTGGCCGAGCTTGAAGAACAGGTGGCCGCACTTTGAGAGGTTGGCCAATGAACGACGCGGCGAGCGCACACCGGCGAATCCAGCAACTGCGGGAGCAGATCGAGCACCACAATCGGCGCTACTATGAGCATGACGACCCCGAGATCGCCGATGCCGATTTCGACGCCCTGATGCGTGAACTGGCTGCGCTGGAAGCCGATTACCCCGAATACGCCACAACCGATTCGCCCACGCAACGCGTGGGCGGGCGCACCGCCCGTGGTTTCCAGAGCGTCACCCACCTGCAGCCCATGTTGTCACTGGACAATGCCTTCGACGAGGCGGAGGTGGCGGGTTTTGACCGACGTATTCGCGCGCGGCTGGAATACGACGGCGCAGTGACCTACTGCGCCGAGCCCAAGCTGGACGGCGTGGCCGTGAGCCTGCTCTACGAGCAGGGTGAACTGGTGCGGGGCGCCACGCGCGGCGACGGGCGTGAGGGCGAAAACATCACCGGCAATCTGCGCACGGTCAACGACGTGGTGTCGCGCTTGTCCACCAAGGAACCGCCGGCGCGAATCGAGGTGCGCGGCGAGGTGTACCTGCCAAAACAGGCTTTTGCCGAGCTGAATCGACGGCTGGAACAGGGCGGCGGCAAAGCCTTCGTCAACCCGCGCAATGCGGCCGCGGGCAGCCTGCGTCAGCTGGATGCCGCGGTCACCGCGGAGCGGCCACTGCAGATGTTCGTCTACGGGCTGGGGGAGACCGGCGATACCGTGATCCCCGAGAGCCATTATGAAACGCTGCAGATGCTTGCAGGCTGGGGCTTCCGGATTTCGCCCCTGGCCCGCACGGTGACCGGCGTGGACGGGTGTCTGGCCTTTCACGACGAGGTGCTCCGGCAGCGGGATCAACTGCCGTATGAAGTGGACGGCGTGGTCTACAAGGTCGACCGTGCCGACTGGCGTCGCGAACTGGGCTTTGTGGCGCGCGCGCCGCGCTGGGCCATCGCTCACAAGTTTCCTGCTGAAGAAGCCGTCACCCGGGTGCTGGACGTCACTTTCCAGGTAGGCCGTACCGGCGCACTGACCCCGGTGGCGCGGCTGGCGCCCGTGTTTGTCGGTGGCGTGACGGTGAGCAATGCCACCCTGCACAACATGGACGAGGTGCGGCGCAAGGATGTGCGGATCGGCGATACCGTGTTTGTGCGTCGCGCCGGAGATGTGATCCCCGAAGTGGTCCGCGTGGTCGCCGAGAAGCGTCCCGACGATGCGTCGCTTGTTGAGCTGCCGTCGGCTTGCCCGGACTGCGGGGCCGAGGTTGTGCGCCCCGAAGGCGAGGCGGTGGCACGTTGCAGCGGGGGGCTGGGCTGCCCGGCGCAGCGCAAGCAGACGCTCAAGCATTTCGCCTCGCGCCGCGCCATGGACATTGACGGGCTGGGCGACAAGCTGGTGGAACAGCTGGTGGATCGTGATCTGCTGCATGATCCGGCCGATATATTCGGTCTTGCAAAGGCCGACCTGGTTGAGCTGGAGCGCATGGGCGAACAGTCCGCCGCCAATCTGCTGGAGGCCATCGAGCGCAGCCGTGAAACCACGCTGGCGAGATTCCTGTACGCGCTGGGCATCCGGGAAGTCGGGGAAGCCACCGCGGAAGCCCTGGCCGCGCATTTCGGTGACCTGGATGCGCTGGTCATGGCCGACGAGGAGGATCTGTTGCGTGTGCCGGACGTGGGGCCTGTGGTGGCCGATTACATCAGCGGGTTTTTCCGTCAGCAGGAAAACCGCGAGGTGATCCGTCGCCTGCGCGAGGCGGGGGTGCGCTGGCGCGCCGAACGGCCCCGTGACAGTGGGCTGCAGCAGGCATTTGATGGTCAGGCCGTGGTGCTCACCGGCTCGCTGGCGGCCATGACCCGTGACCAGGCGCGCGATGCCGTGCGCCGGCTGGGCGGTCGGGTGACCGGCAGTGTTTCCGGAAAAACAGCTTTTGTCGTCGCCGGCGACGATCCGGGCAGCAAGATCGAGCGTGCGCGCGAGCTTGAGGTGCCGGTGCTGGACGAGGCGGCGTTCCTGCAACGATTACGGGAAGCGGGGCTGGCTATCTGATGCCGCGAATCACGGAAGTCATCTGCGGGGCGATGTATCTGGCGCTGCTTGCCGGATGTACCGGCGGACCGTATCCCACCGATCTCGATCATCTCAATGGAGAACAGGCAATGAGTGACCACGGCGATCTGCTGGATCCCTGTCCCGCTACGCCCAACTGCGTATCCAGCCTGGCCGGGCGCGATAGTCAGCGGGTTGCGCCGCTGGTGGTGAACGGTGATCCTGACGCGGCCATGCACACCCTGCGGGAAGTCGTGGAATCCTTGCCGCGCACCCGGGTCAAGGCATTTTCGCCGGAGGGCATGCATGTGGTGTTCACCTCACGCATACTGCGATTTCGTGATGATGTAGAGTTTGCCCTGGCGCGCGAGGACGGTGTCATCCACGTGCGTTCGGCCTCCCGCGTGGGGCATTCCGACCTCGGCGCGAACCGGCGCCGCGTAGAGCACTTGCGGGCGTTGCTCAGTCAGGAAAACAGCGCCGCCGAATGATCGGCGGCGTTGTTGTTGATGCGGGCCTGTTCAGTCGTGCAGTTTGATATCGGCATCGGCGTATAGCTGCCGGATCAGCTGGTCGATGCGCTGGTAGCTCATCTCTTCCGCCAGTCTTTCGCGCATGTCCTCAAACGGCGGCGGCTGGCGCTCGCGGGTATCGTCCAGAAACAGAATGCCCCATCCCAGCGGGGTGTTGATCGGTTGCGCGCTGTGTTCCCCCTCGCTCAGGCGCGGCAGGGCATGGTCAAAGCCCGGCAACATCTCGTCCAGCGACAGCCAGCCCATGCCGCCGCCCTCATCGCGGCGAGGTCCTCGCGAATAGCGCTGCGCCAGGTCCGAAAAATCCGCGCCGGCGTTCAGTTCGTCGATCAGTCGCTGCGCCTCGGCCCGTTCGTCAACCAGGATATGGCGGGCGCTGTACTCGAGGTCGCCGCCGTCAGCCAGATACTCCTCGTAGGCCTGCCGCAGTTGCGCTTCATCGGGGTCCGCGCCGGCTTCCATTTCGCGTTCGAGGATGGTGTGCACCAGTGCCGAACGGTAGGCACTGATCAATTGCATGGCCGTCTCCGGGTCGCGATGCAGGTGACGCCGCACCGCGGCCTGGGCCATCACTTCCATGTTGATGAGTTCTTCCAGAGCTTCCTCGCGCGTGGGCATGGGCACATCGTCATCGCCGCCCGCCCGGTCCTCGCGGAACAGATCGATCATGGCGCGGGGTATGGGTTGTCCGTTGACGGTGGCGATGGTCTGGTCGGGATCGACGCCGACCTTGAGGGTTATTTCGTCACTCTGGCTGCAGGCTGTGACGGCGATCAACATCGCCGGCAGCCATATCCGGTGGGTAGTGCGCATAGCCTCTCCTGGTCCCGTTCGCGGCGGGTTCCTGTTGTTGTGTGTGCTCCCTTCACCGGGGTCAGCCCACGCAGCCGCCTGCCCGCTATCGGCCGGGCAGGACGGTTGCGGCTGACTCGCAGGCGTCGGGTTATTGGTCTTCCTTGATGCGGATGCGCGCATCCTCACGCAGCTCCGCGACCAGTGACTCGATCATGTTCAGGCGCAGATCACGCGCCAGCTCTTCGCGCATGTCCTCAAAGGCAGGCAGTTCGCGATCACGGGTGTCTTCGAGTTTAATCACATGCCAGCCGAACTGTGTGCGTACCGGTTCCGATGTATATTCACCGGCTTCCATCGCGGCGATGGCGTCACCGAAACGCGGCACCATGTCTTCCAGCGAGAACCAGCCCAGATTGCCGCCTTCCTCGCCGGTGGGGCCCTCGGAATGCTCGCGGGCGAGCTGGGCGAAGTCTCCACCGTCGGCAAGCCGCTCGATCAGTGCACGCGCTTCATCTTCCGATTCCACCAGGATATGGCTGGCCCGGTACTCGGTGCCGCCGCGCGCTTCCTGTTCTTCATAGGCGGCACGCAGATCATCCTCGTCCACCGCGGCTAGCTGCATGTGTTCCTGCAAATAGGCGCGCGCCAGCGTGGACTTGTAGCTGCCCAGAAGCTGTGCGGCCATTTCGGCTTCGCGGTGAATGCCGCGCGCCTGGGCGGCTTGCACCAACAGTTCCATTTCTACCAGTTCGTTGACCAACTCCTCGCGTTGCTCGGCGCTCAGTTCCATCGGCTGGCCGCCGGTGCGCTGGGCCACGAACATCTGCAGCAGGGCCCCCGGAATGGGCTGGCCGTTGACGGTGGCGATGACGTCGTCGCTGTCGACACCTACCGGCAGGTCAATTTCACTCCGGTCGGAACAGGCGGCCAGCGCCAGCATGACCAGGCCGGCCGGTAATACCATACGTAGTCTCTTGTACATGAGTGTGCTCTTGCTGCGGGACACCGTGTGGTTCCCTCTTTGTGAATGCTCAATCGGCCGTGTTCAGAAAGCGCTGATCTGTTCGTCGTGTCCACGCGTTTCCTTGCACGACCGATCCCTTGCCCGCGGCTTCGCCGCGGTTCAAGCACTGCAAGCAACGGCGATGGTGCGTCGCCGTCGTGGCAGGCGTTCAAGTGTACTGCAGGTTTGTCCTGCAATACCAATCACTTGTGCTATCCGGACGGGCGGTGGCCCGATACCGATCCTCGCCCTGTTCAGTCTTCGGGCGGGGCAGCGTCTATATTCAGGGCATGAATGTCTGTCTGCATCATGTCGCCGAGGGCCTCATACACGATACGATGCCGTTCCAGAGGTGAACGCTGCCTGAAGCACTCGGCACGAATGCGCAGCTTGAAGTGGCCCATGCCGCTGCGCGCGCCGGGGTGACCGACATGGCGGTGACTGTCGTCCACCAGTTCCAGGCTGTGCGGCTCAAGCGCCTTTTGCAGTCGCTCGCGTATGCGTTGCATGCGGTCGGTCATGTCAGCGTTTCCCTGATGTTCCAGAACCTGTTCGGGAGTGTTCCATGAGTCAGTATTTCCGTATTCATCCGGACAACCCGCAGCCCCGTCTGCTCAAGCGGGCCATAGAGATTCTCCGTGATGACGGCGTGATCGTCTATCCTACAGATTCCTGTTACGCGCTGGGCTGCCGTCTTGACGCGCGTGGCGCTCACGAGCGCATCAGTCGTATTCGTCAGGTGGCCCCCGGCCATCACTTCACGCTGGTCTGCCCGGATCTGTCCAGCATCGGCACCTACGCCAGCGTGGGCAACACTGAGTACCGTATGCTGAAGGCGCTCACGCCGGGGCCGTTTACTTTCCTCTTGCCGGCCACCCGCGAGGTGCCCAGGCGCCTGCATAACCCCAAGCGGCGCACCATCGGCTTGCGTGTGCCGCAGCATCCGGTGGTCACCGGTCTGCTGGAAATGCTGGGCGAACCGTTGCTCAGCTGCACCCTGATCCTGCCCGGTGACGAACTGCCGCTGACTGAGCCGGAAGATATTCGCGAGCGACTGGAGCACCATGTAGACGCGGTCATCGACAGCGGTCACTGTGGTCTTGAGCCGACGACGGTGATCGATATGTTCGAGCAACCGCCGACGGTGACGCGCCGCGGGCGCGGGGTGGAACGCGTGGATGCGCTGTTGTGATGGGGTCTGGCGGTAATATTCGCCGGTACCGTGCAGCGGGGATTCATCGCAAGCTGAGCCGGATGATCGAGTATGGTTATAATGGGCTCGCTGAACGGGTCGCCAGGCGTCCCGCAGGGTCCGCTGAGACGCCCCGAACAGATCAGCGTTTCCATTGCCGGGCCCGGCACGGGTCGGTCCCGGCCCGCACCGCACAACAACAGTAATCAGGAGTCGGCTTGGTTTCCACTTCCACCCAGCCCGCGCGCATTGTTTCCGGTATGCGCCCCACGGGCGCCCTGCATCTGGGCCATTATCACGGTGTACTGCGTAACTGGCTGCGTTTGCAGCAGGAACAGGAGTGCCTGTTCTTTATTGCCGACTGGCATGCCCTGACCACCCATTACGAGGATTCCGGCGAGATCGCCGAACACGCGCTGGAAATGGCCATCGACTGGCTGGCGGTGGGCATCAACCCGGGGCTGTCGACCATGTTCGTGCAGTCCCACGTGCCCGAGCATGCCGAGTTGCATCTGCTGCTGTCGATGATTACGCCGCTGGGCTGGCTGGAACGCGTGCCCACCTACAAGGATCAGCAGGAGAAATTGCGCGAACGCGATCTCTCCACCTACGGTTTTCTGGGTTATCCGCTGCTGCAGAGCGCGGATATCCTGGTCTACAAGGCCACCCAGGTGCCGGTGGGGGAAGATCAGGTGGCCCACGTGGAGCTCACCCGCGAGATTGCGCGCCGCTTCAATCATGTCTTCGGTCGCGAACCGGATTTCGAGGCGCTGGCCGAGGAGGCCGTGCGCAAGATGGGCAAGAAGCAATCGCGCTTGTATCGCGATTTACGCAAGCGCTACCAGGAAAAAGGCGATGATGAGGCGCTGGATGTGGCGCGTGCGCTGCTGGAAAGCCAGCAGAATATTACACTGTCAGATCGCGAGCGGCTGCTGGGTTATCTGGAAGGCGGTGGACGCATTATCCTGCCCGAGCCGGATGCCTTGCTGGCGCCCAATGCCAAAATGCCGGGGCTGGACGGACAGAAAATGTCCAAGTCCTATGGCAATACCATCTCCCTGCGCGAGCAGCCCGAGGAGGTAGACCGCAAGGTGCGCACCATGCCCACTGATCCGGCACGGGTGCGGCGCGAAGACCCGGGTGAGCCGGAAAAGTGCCCGGTATGGCCCTTGCACCGGATTTACAGTGATCGCAGTACCTGTGACTGGGTGGAGCAGGGGTGTCGCAGCGCGGGCATCGGCTGCCTGGAATGCAAGCAACCGCTGATCGAGGCCATCAACACCGAGCTTGAACCCATACAGGAGCGCGCGCGCGAGCTCGCCGAGGATCCACAGCGGGTGCGCGCAGTGCTTGCCGAGGGCGCGGAAAAGGCGCGTGATCTGGCGCGGGTGACGCTCGAAGAGGTACGCCAGGCCGTGGGCCTGAAGTACCGATGAGCGCCCCGGGCGGCATGGACGTACGCGTGGCCGGAGTGTGTTTGCCATGAGCGAGGACGAGCAACTGCAATTTCGCAAGGTGGGCGGCGCCCAGGCGGAAATGCCTTTTGCCGTGGTGCTGGGCGAACCCTATACCACCCCGCCGCGCGATCTGTACATTCCGCCGGATGCGCTGGAAGTCTTTCTCGAAGCGTTCGAAGGGCCGCTGGACTTGCTACTGTATCTGATCCGGCGCCAGAACCTGGACATTCTGGATATTCCGGTGGCGGAGATCACCCGCCAGTACATGGAATACGTGGAGCTGATGAAGGAACTGCGGCTGGAACTGGCGGCCGAGTACCTGGTCATGGCCTCCATGCTGGCCGAAATCAAGTCGCGCATGCTGCTGCCCCGGCGCGAGGTCGATGAGGACGAGGAAGACGACCCGCGCGCCGAGCTGGTCAGACGCTTGCAGGAATACGAACGCTACAAGCAGGCCGCCGAGGACATTGATGCCTTACCGCGGCTGGAGCGCGACGTGTTTCCGGTGAACCCGGACAGCGGCAGCCACAAAGTGGTCAAGGCCCTCCCCGAGACCACGCTGCGCGAGATGCTGACGGCCTTCCGTGAGGTGCTGGCGCGTTCGCAGCTGTATACCCATCACCAGGTCCAGCGCGAGGCACTTTCGGTGCGCGAACGCATGTCGGCGGTGCTCACTGCCTTGCGCCGCGATGACTACACCGAGTTCGTGCATCTGTTCACGCCGGCGGAAGGCCGCCGTGGTGTGGTGGTGACTTTTCTCGCCATTCTGGAGCTGGTGCGCGAAGCATTGATCGAAGTGGTACAGTCGGCGCCCTTTGCGCCGGTATACGTGAGAAGTTCGGGCAGTCGTGCCGGCGGCGAGCAGGCGACGAGCGAGGAAAATGACGGACACACAGCGAACCAGACGGATTCTTGAAGCGCTGCTGATGGCGGCCAGCGAGCCGCTGAATGTTGAGCAGCTACAGGCCGCCTTTGACAGCGCCGAACAGCCGGATGCGGCGAGCGTGCGCGAGGCGCTGGCGGCGCTGGAAGAGGATTACGCCGACCGCGCGGTGGAGCTGACCCGCGTGGCCAGCGGCTACCGTTTCCAGGTGCGCCAGCAGTGGAGCCCGTGGGTCAATCGCCTGCTGGCGGACAAACCCGGGCGTTATTCGCGCGCGCTGCTGGAGACGCTGGCGCTGATCGCCTACCGGCAGCCCATTACCCGCAGCGAGATTGAGGACATCCGCGGTGTTTCTGTGAGCACCAACATCATGCGCTCACTGCAGGATCGGGGGTGGATTCGCAGCGTGGGCCAGCGTGATGTGCCCGGACGACCCACCCTGTATGGCACCACGCGCGGTTTTCTGGACTATTTCGGCCTGAAGTCCCTGGATGAGTTGCCCAGCCTGGCCGAGTTGCGCGATTTCGACAGCCTCAATGCCGAACTTGATTTCGGTGACGAGGAGCAGGCATCGCCGGCCGTCGTGTCGCTGGAGTCTGGCGCGGCTGAGCCTGATCCTGCTGACGCTGACGCTGACGCTGACGCTGACGCTGACGCTGACGCTGACGCAGATGCAGATGCAGATGCAGATGCGGCCGACGATGAAAGTGAAAAATCATGACACAGCAGGATCGCGGCGAGCGCATACAGAAGGTGCTCGCCAATGCCGGTGTGGGTTCCCGGCGGGAAGTGGACCGCTGGCTGCAGGAAGGGCGTGTCACGGTCGATGGCAAGAAGGCACAGCCCGGTGATCGGCTCACCGGCGGCGAGAAGATCAAGGTGGACGGCAAACCGCTGGCTGAAACACCGGCGCAGGACCCCCCGGCGCGCGTGCTGCTGTACTACAAGCCGGAAGGCGAAGTGTGCACACGTAATGACCCCGAAGGCCGGGCCACCGTATTCGACAGCCTGCCCGTGCCGGCCGCCGGCCGCTGGATCTCGGTGGGCCGCCTGGACTACAACACCTCCGGCCTGTTGCTGCTGACCACCGATGGCGATCTGGCCCACCGTTTGATGCATCCATCCTGGGAGATTGAGCGCGAGTACGCAGTGCGGGTGCTGGGCGAAGTTCCGGCGGAAAAACTCAATCAGTTGCTCGAGGGGATCATGCTTGATGACGGCCCGGCGAAATTTGTGCGCCTGTGGGAGGCCGGAGGCAGCGGCGCCAACCACTGGTATCACGCCGTCATCGGCGAGGGCCGGCGGCGCGAAGTGCGCCGCATGTGGGAAGCGGTGGAAGTGCGCGTGAGTCGCCTGATCCGGGTGCGTTTCGGGCCGCTGGAACTGCCACCCGGAATGCGTACCGGGCAATGGCGCGAGCTGCGCCAGGAAGAGTTCGCCAGCCTTTATCACGCGGTCGGTCTCAAACTGCCGGCGGTGGCGCGTGCCCCGCGCAGGGTGCGCCAGCAGCGTGCCGCCAGCGGTCGGCCACGGACCCGCACCAGGCGTTGATGCCGGCGCCGGCGGCGGTTCTGCATACCCTGCTGACGGCCTACGGGCCGCAGCACTGGTGGCCGGCGCGTACCCGCTTTGAAGTCATGATCGGCGCCGTACTCACCCAGAACACCGCATGGACCAACGTTGAGCAGGCCATGGCGCAACTGCGCGCCGCCGTCCCGCTGACCGCATCCGACCTGCTGGCGCTGCCGCCGGACAGGCTGGAGCAACTCATCCGGCCCTCCGGCTATTTTCGCCTCAAGACCCGGCGTCTGCGGTCCCTGTGCCAGTGGTTCGTGGCAGCTGGCGAATTTTCCGCCCTGGACCGACTGCCCACGACAGAGCTGCGCCCAAAGCTGCTGGCCGTGCACGGGGTCGGCCACGAGACGGCGGACTCTATCCTGCTCTATGCCTTCGAGCGCCCGGTGATGGTGGTGGACGCCTACACCCGGCGTATCTTTTCCCGCCTCGGCGAGGTGTCGCCGCGAATCGCCTATGAACCCCTGCGTGAGTGGCTGGAAGCGCAGTTGGGCGAAGAGCGCAGGGTCGCCCGCTACAACGAACTGCACGCGCTGCTGGTCAGGCATGCAGTGGTGTCCTGCCGCGCCCGCCCGCGCTGCGAGTCATGCGTCTTGCGGCAGAACTGCGCCACGGCGAAGACCGCCTGAACGGTGGTGGCCCGCCCGGCGGTCATTCCGCGGGGTCATGCCTCAATCGGCATAGACCGACCACGGACCGTCGTCGCCGGCGTTGAAGTGCCGGTCATTGCAATCCCGGCTGTCCGGGCCGAGCAGGTAAAGATACGCCGGTACAATCGCGTCCGGTGAGGCAAACTCGCTGGACGGAGTGCCGGTGGCGATGGTGCTGCGCAGTTGTGTGCCTACCGGGCCGGGGTCGATGGTGTTGACGCGGATACGGGTGTTGGCTTCGGTCTCGCGGGCGAGCATGTGCGCCATGCCCTGCTGGGCCCATTTGCAGGCGCCATAGGCGCCGTAGTACGCGCGTCCCTCAAGTGCCGCCCCATCCAGGGTAA
This sequence comes from Gammaproteobacteria bacterium, assembly GCA_007134115.1. Classification (GTDB taxonomy): domain Bacteria; phylum Pseudomonadota; class Gammaproteobacteria; order UBA5335; family SLRW01; genus SLLK01. The sequence continues at coordinate 18,031 of SLLK01000254.1, forward strand.
ACACCACGCTGGCGTCGGTGGATTGCTTGAGCAGCGGCAGGCAGACCTGGGTCAGCATGAAGGGCGCGTTGAGATTGACCTGCACGGCGGGTAGCCACTCGCTGAGCGGCAGATTGGCCAGCGGCGCCAGTCCGTGCAGCCGGGCTGCATTGTGCAATAGCCCGTCGAGCCGACCAAAGGTGTCGGCGAGGGTGGCGGCGAGTTGTTCGTAGGCCTCGGGCGGCTCGCTGTCGAGCTTGAAGTGGCAGATCGCCGGCTCCGGTGAACCGTCGGCCACAATATCGTCGTATAAACGTTCCAGCGCCCGTGTGCCGCGGCCGAGCAGGGCCACGGTGGCGCCGTGACGGGCCAGCGAGCGGGCCACCTCAGCGCCGATGCCACCGCCGGCGCCGGTGACCAGAATAATTCGATTGCTCAGATCAGGTTGGGTCATGGTCGCCATTCCAGTGCGTCAGTGGGTGGTTGAACAGCCAGAAGCTAAGCGCTATTCGCCGAATCACTTCGAGCCGTCTTTTCCTCTTTACGCGCCGCGCGCCACGCTACCCACAAACGGGTCAGTGGCCGCAGTTGTTGTTCGCGCGCCAGTACTTCGAAATCATCGCGCCGGAGCTGCGCCAGCAGTCTGTGCGCCAGACGCAGCTGGATCATGGCGCCGCGCTGGCGGTGACGGTCTACGGCGGGCAGCAACGCCAGCGCCAGGTCGAAATGCTCGCTTGCCGTGTCGCCCAGCTCGCGCAGCACCGCGCGCATGCGCGGCGGGGTGGTGGACCCGCCGAGGTCCGCCGGCGTGGCGCCGTGACGGGCGAGCAGATCGTGCGGCAGACGCAGCCGGTTGCGCTGGTAGTCCGCGCCAGCGCGCGTGATCAGGCGCACCAGCGCCGTGGCGACGCCGAGATTGTGGGCAAACTTGATGCTGTTGTGATCCTCGTAGCCGCACACATGCACGCAGAGTATCTGCGTCATGCTGTCCAGGCGGTGGCAGCGCAGCAGCAGCTCATTGAGGCTTTCGTAGCCGTCCGGGCGCAGATCCATGGTCGCGCCGTCGAGCATTTCCATCAGGTATTCCGCAGGCAGCTGATGGTCGCGGATCAGCGGCTGCAGGGCCTGCGCCACCGGGTGGGCCGGCTGACCCTCCACGCTCGCGGCCAGCTCCTGCCCCCACCAGGCCAGCCGGGTATGCGCCACGCCCTCGTCGTTGACCTGTTCCACGCATTCCAGCAACTCCGCACGCAGGGCATGGAGCACCAGGCAGGCGTAGCGGGCCGGCTCGGCCACGAACAGCGCGGCCACGCGGATATCGGGTTGCCGGGCAAAGACCCGGTCTTCGACGTACGCCCGGGCCTTCATTCATCGCCGTCCGTGGACAGTTTGCGCGGCGCCTTTTCCAGCTGGTCGGGCTCCTCGATGCGCTTCGACGTCTGGATGCCCATTTCCGGGAAGCGCCGGGCGCCGGGCAGCACCTGTCGCTCCAGCGAACCCACGGCCTTGTTGTAATGATCCACGGTGCTGCCCAGCGCACGGCCCAGCCGGCTCAGGTGTTCGGCAAAGGTGGTCAGGCGGCGGTAGAGGTCCTCGCCGGTTTCGCGGATTTTCTCCGCGTTCTCGGCCACCGTAAGCTGACGCCAGCCGTAGGCCACGGCGCGCAGCAGGGCGATGAAGCTGGTCGGCGTGGCGAGCACGATCTGCTGGCGCAAGGCCTCCTCAAGCAGGCCATCGTCGACATCCATGGCCGCTGACAGAAACTGGTCGCCGGGGATAAACAACACCACAAAATCCGGGCTTTTCTGGAACTGGTCCCAATACGCCTTGCTCGCCAGCTCCTTGACCCGCTCGCGCACCTTGCGCGCATGGTGCTTGAGATGCAGCTGGCGTTCGGTCTCATCGTCGGCCTCCACGGCGCTGAGATAGCTGTCCAGCGGCGTCTTGACGTCGACCACGATCTCGCGCCCTTCGGGCAGGCGAATCACCATGTCGGGGCGAATCGCGCTGTTCTCGCCGGTGCGGTGGTGTTCTTCCTCGTAAAAGTCGCAGTGATCCACCATGCCGGCGAGCTCGGCCAGGCGGCGCAGGGACAACTGGCCCCACTGACCACGCACCTCGGGGCGGCGCAGCGCCTTGACCAGACGGCTGGTTTCGCTTTGCAGCTGGCGCTGGGTCTCGGTCATGTGGCGCAGGTGGTTCTCGATGGAGCCATAGGACTGCTTGCGCTCTTTTTCCACCTCGCGCAGATGGCTTTCGCTTTTTTCCAATGCCTCGCGAATGGGTTTGACCAGCTCCTCGACGGCTTTCTGGCGTTCCTTGAGGTCGGCGCTGGCGCCCGTCTGGAACTGGCCAAGTTTCTCCCGGGCCAGGTTGAGGAACTGGTCGGTGTTGTGCTTGAGCTGTTCGCGCGACAGATTGTTGAAGGTATTGGCCAGCCGCTCACGCGATTCTTCCAGCATCTTCTCCAGTTGCTGGCCACCGCGGCGCTCGGCATCCAGCTCCGCGGCCAGGCGGATCGTTTCGTTTTCCAGCCGGCGCCGACTGCGCTCGCCAAGCAACCACACGATCACGGCGCCGGCGACCATGCCGCCAGCCAGCGCTGTGAGTACGGGCCAGTATTGAGACAGCCACTCCATGATCATGCTCGTTCCCCGACCCAGTCGAGTATCTCCCGCGGGTGGTCGATGTAGCCATCGGCCTGCCAGGTGCGCGGGTCGCCCTCGCCACCAAGATAGCCGAACATGGCCACCAGATTCACGGTGCCGGCGGCGCGGCCGGCCATTACATCACGCCGGTCATCCCCCACGAACAGGCAACGCGCCGGTGCCAGATCAAGCTGGCGGCAGGCGTGCAGCACGGGCGCGGGGTGTGGTTTGCGCTCGCTCAGTGTATCGCCGCTGACAACACAGGCCGCGCGGCCGGCAATCCCCAGTGCCTCGAGCACCGGCACGGTGAAGCGGTGCGGTTTGTTGGTGACCACGCCCCACGGCAGCCCGGCCGCCTCCAGCGCCGACAGCGCCTGCGCCATGCCCGGAAACAGGCAGGTGTCGCGGGCCAGGATGTCGGCATAGATGGCCAGAAAGCGCTCGCGCAACTGCTCCATACGCGGCCCGGCCAGATCCGCGCCAAAGCCCAGTTGCAGCAGGCCGGCGGCCCCGGTGGACACGTGCGGGCGGATACTGGCCGCCGGCAGCGCCGGCTGGCCGTGTTCATCAAGCAACCGGTTGAGCGCCGCGCCCATATCGGGCGCGGTGTCGGCCAGCGTGCCGTCGAGATCGAACAACACAGCCTCGCCCGGTTTCATGGCGAGACGCGCCGGCAGGCCATGAGGTAGTTCACCGCCACGCCCGGGCCCAGGCTGAAACTGCCGGTGAGCGGGTGATAGTGCATGCCGGTGAGATCAATGACCTCCAGCCCTTCGGCGCGCGCCGGGCCGGCAATCTCGGAGGGACGCAGGAAACCGCGATAGTCATGGGTGCCGCGCGGCAGCAGGCCCAGCAGGTGCTCTGCGGCGACGATCGCCAGCGCAAAGGCCTGCGGGGTGCGATTGATGGTGGAGAACACCACATGCCCGCCCGGCTTGACCAGTTGCGCGCAGGCCCGCACCACCGCGCCCGGGTCGGGCACATGCTCCAGCATTTCCAGGCAGGTCACCAGATCGAACGCGGCGGGTTGTTCGGCGGCCATGGACTCGGCGGATATCTCCCGGTAATCGATGTCCAGCTGTTCCTGCGCCGCATGGTCCCGGGCCACTTCCAGCGCGCGCGCTGCCAGATCAATGCCCGTCACCCGGGCGCCGCGGCGAGCCATACCCTCACTGAGCAGACCGCCGCCGCACCCCACGTCGAGTACGTCCGCGCCCTCAAACCCGGCAATGCGCTCGATGTAGTCCAGTCGCAAGGGGTTGATCCGGTGCAGCGGGGCGGAGGCGCCGTCCGGATTCCACCAGTCCCCGGCCAGTTGGTCGAACTTGTGCACCTCGCCAGCATCGACATTGGCGCGCTGTGTGGTATCGCTCACGGTGTCTGTGCTCCGCTGTCCGGGCTCTGGCCGTCGGCGATGCGTTCGCCCCACGCACGGGCCCGGGCCAGAATGGCCGGCTCGTCCATGTGCACCAGCGTCCCCTCGCGCAACTGTTGACGTCCGGCTACCCAGACATCGCTGACGTGCCCGCGATGCGCGGTGTACACCAGATGCGAGATCGGGTTGAACACCGGCAGGGTATCGGCGCCGTCCAGGCGCACCGCCGTGAGATCGGCGCTTTTGCCAGCCTCCAGCGAGCCGATGGTGGCATCCAGGCCCAGCGCGCGGGCGCCGCCCAGTGTCGCCATCCGCAGAATGCGTGCGGCAGGCAGGGCGGCGGCGTCGCCGGCGGCCAGCTTGCCCAGCAGCGCGGCGCTGCGCATCTCGCCAAACATATCCAGATCATTGTTGCTGGCAGCGCCGTCGGTACCGATGGCGATATTGACGCCGGCGGCGTCCAGTTGGGCCACCGGGCAGGTGCCGCTGGCCAGCTTCATGTTGGATTCCGGGCAGTGCAGTACGTGCGCCCCGGCGTCGGCCACCCGGCTGATCTCCTCGTCGGTCAGCTGCGTCATATGCACCGCCAGCAGGCCCGGATTGAGCAGGCCGAGGCCTTCCAGCCGCGCCAGCGGGCGCACCCCGTGCTGTGCCACGCTGGCCTCAATCTCGCCCGCCGTTTCATGCACATGAATGTGCACCGGCAGATCCAGCTCGTCGGCCCAGGTGCGGATACGGCCCAACGGCTCGTCCGAGACCGTATAGGGTGCGTGGGGGGCGAATGCCGTGCTGATCAGCGGGTGATGCTTGTACTCATCGTGCACCGCCAGCCCCTTGTCGAGGTATTCGGTGGCGTTCTGCGCCCAGGGGGTGGGGAAGTCGATCATGATCATGCCCACGCAGGCGCGCATCCCGTGGCTCACCGCCCGTTGTGCAACCACGTCGGGGAAGAAGTACATATCGTTGAAGCACGTCGTGCCGCCGCGCAGCATCTCGGCAATCGCCAGATCGGTGCCATCGGCAATGAACTCCGGGCTCACCCAGCGCCCCTCGGCGGGCCAGATGTGCTCTTCCAGCCACGTCATCAATGGCAGATCATCGGCCAGACCGCGCAGCAGCGACATGGCGGCATGGGTATGCGCGTTGACCAGACCGGGGATCAACGCATGCTCGCCCAGCTCAATGTGTTGCGCGGGCTGATAGGTCTTTTGCGCCTCGGCGGTCGGCAGTACCGCCACAATGCGGCCTTCGTGAACAACGACGGCGTGGTTTTCCAGTACGCAGTCGGCCGGTTCCACCGGAATCACCCAGCGGGCGCTGACTAGAGTGTCAATCTGTTCCATGAACATCCCTTGTCGGGTCAATACGAACAACTGCGGGAATTCTACCCGTGACGCCGGTCGCATGCGACCTGCGGGCGTGATTGGGGTGGTGGCAGGGCAGGGGCGCAGGCGGCATTTTGTTTACCCCGACCCCCGTCAATGAGCTGAGCCCCGGCAAAATTGTCTGGGTACCTGACACAGGCGAAAATTTGGCGCCTGCCGAATGTAGGTGGGACAAAATACGGCGAGACCCAACATTTCATGGGACTACGACCCGGCCGGCAACCGCATCAGCGACACCAGCCAGCCCGGTGACTGGCAGTACAACGACACCAATCAGCTACTGCAAGGCCCGGAGACCGAATACGCCTACAACCCGCGTGGTGCCGCCACACAGATCAACGAGCGCAGCCTGCACTACGGCGCCGAAGGCCGCCTGATCCGGGTAGAAGAAGATGGCAGCGAACTGGCTACTTACCGCTATGATCCCTTCGGACGAAGGATCAGCAAGACTGTAGGCGCCACCACCACGTACTTCTTCTACGATGAAGAAGGCCTGGTCGCCGAACTCGATGAACAGGGCAATACCATCCGCCGCTATGGCTACCGGCCCCAGTCCATGTGGGGTACCGCCCCGCTGTTCCTGCACACGCAGGGGCAGTACCATTACTACATTACCGATCATCTGGGCACCCCGCAGCGGCTGGTGCGACAGAACGGGGCGATTACCTGGGCGGCGCGGTATGAAGCGTTTGGTGAGGCGCATATCAGCGAGAACCAGATTACCAACCCGTTGCGGTTTCCGGGGCAGTATTTTGATGAAGAGACCGGGACGCATTACAACTACTTCCGGGACTATGCGCCGAAAGAAGGGCGTTATATAACATCTGATCCAATAGAGTTAATAGGAGGTTTGA